>JANJTH010000505.1 GCA_024711205.1 Planctomycetota bacterium
GACCGGGGCTCGGGGCCGCGCGCGCCGCCCGGGCCGCTGCGCCGTCACCTCACGCTCCACGTGCTCCTGCTCTGAGCCGCCCGCCGGCGGCGCGCCGCGAGGGCTTGGCCCTCGCCTCGCGCCGCCGGCGACCCTGCGCGCCGGGCGCGCGGCCTCGTCGGCCGCCCGCGTCCGCGCCAGGGCCGGGTCTCGTCACGTGCGCGCCGGCCCTTCGGGCCGCGCCCGCGCGCGCCCCGGCGGGCTGGCTCCGCCGGGGCCCGAGGTGCCCCATGCGGTTCCAGGCTCTCGCGGCGGGGGCGAAGCTCGCCGTCGTCCGGCTCCGGTTCGTCGCGCTCATGGCCGTCGTCGCGGCCGGGGTCGCCTGGTGGGACGACGCGGCCCGCGCCGTCATGACCCGCCTGCGTCCGCCGCGCTCCGCGGCGCCCGCCGACGGCCCCGCGGTCGAGTTCTTCTGCCCCATGGACCCGCAGGTGATCCGGCAGGAGCCCGCGTCGTGCCCGATCTGCGGCATGCCGCTCTCGAAGCGTCGCGTGGGCGCGCCGGTCACGCTCCCGCCGGGGACCCTGCGCCGGGTCGCGCTCGCCCCGCACCGGGTCGCGCTCGCGGGGGTCGGGCTCGCGACCGTCGAGCGCCGGCCGCTCGAGCAGACGATCGTCACGGTCGGCGCGATCGCGGTCGACGAGCGCCGGCTGGCGCGGATCGCCGCGCGCGTGAAGGGGCGCGTCGACCGCCTGTTCGTCGACTTCACGGGCACGGAGGTCCGGCGCGGCGACCCGCTCGTCGCGCTCTACAGCCAGGACCTGATCACGTCCACGCGCGAGCTCCTGCTCGCGCGCGCGCAGGGCGGCCCGCTCCTCGAGGCCGCCCGGCGCCGGCTGCTCCTGTGGGGCCTCACCGAGGAGCAGGTCGCCCGGCTCGAGCGGCAGGACCAGCCCGAGACGCACCTCGAGGTGCTCTCGCCGATCGCGGGCACGGTGCTCGCCAAGCCCGTCGTCGCGGGCCAGTACGTGGCCGAGGGGACCGAGCTCTACGCGGTCGCCGACCTGTCGGTCCTGTGGATGATCGCGCGCGTCTACGAGGACGAGGCGCCGCTCGTGCGGCTCGGACAGGCCGTCACGATCCAGACGAGCGCCTACCCGGAGCGCCTGTTCGAGGGGCACGTCTCGTTCGTCGAGCCCGTGATCGACCCCGCCACGCGCACGGTCGGCGTGCGCGTCGACGTGCCCAACGCGCACCGCCTGCTCCGGCCCGGACAGACGGTGCGCGCGACCCTGCGCGCGCCGCTCGGCCCCGACGGGCTGCCCGCGCGACCGGCGACCGAGGTCGTCTACCGCTGCTGCGCCGCCTGCCCGGAGATCGAGGCGAAGGAGCCCGGCCCCTGCCCCAAGTGCGCCATGCCGCTCACGCCGTTCGAGCGCGCGACCCCGGGGGCCGGCGCCGCCGGCGCGCCGGGCGCCGGCCGCTGGGTGTGCGCGTGCCCCATGCACCCCGACGAGGTCCACGTGGGCGCGGGACCAGGTCCGTGTGACCTGTGCGGCGCGCCGCGCACGTTCGAGCCGGGGCCGGGCGCGGCGCCCGAAGGGGGCGCCCCGCACGCGCACGATCCGGCCGCCGGTCCAGGGGCCGGCGCCGGCGGCCCGGCCGGTCCGACCCGCTGGTGGTGCCCCATGCACCCCGAGGTCGAGCAGGACGAGCCCGGCGTGTGCACGAAGTGCGGCGGCATGCGCCTCCTGCCGAAGCCGGCCCCGGCCGGAGCAGGCGACGGCCCAGGGGGAGCCGCCGGCACACCGGCCGGGCCGGACGCGGGCGCCGGCCGGCGCGTGTGGGTCTGCCCCGCGCACCCCGACGCGACCCGCACGAGCGAGGGGACCTGCCCCGCCTGCGGGGCCGCGACCTACCCGGCGCGGATCCCGCCCGCGCTCGACGCGCCGGGCCGGACGGTCTTCGTGTGCCTCATGCACGAGGACCAGACGCGCGCGCACGAGGGGATCTGCGAGGCCTGCGGCGGCTGCCCGCTCGAGCCGGTCACGGTCCCGGCCGTCGGCCAGCAGGAGGCTCAGGGCCCGGCCCCTGCTGCGGGCCCGGGCAGCCGCCCGCAGCGGGCGCCAGGCGCCACGCGCACGATCTACGTGTGCCCCATGCACCCCGAGGCGAACCGCGACGAGCCCGGCGAGTGCGAGGCCTGCGGCGGCATGCGCCTGATCCCGACCGAGGTCCCGGTCGAGGACACGTCCGGGGCGCCGCTCGCGGTCCCGATCGACGCCGTGATCGACACGGGCGGCGAGCAGGTCGTCTACGTCGAGGTCGCCCCCGGCCTCTACGACGCCGTGCGCGTCGTGACCGGACCGCGCGTCGGCGGCTGGGCGCCCGTGATCTCCGGGCTGCGCGCCGGGCAGCGCGTCGTCGCGCGCGGGGCGTTCCTCGTCGACGCCGAGGCCCGGCTCGCGCCCGGCGCGGCCGCGACGTACTTCGGCGCGTCGGGCGGGCCTTCGGGGGCGGCGCCGCCTGGCGGGGGCCCGGCGGACGCGCCCGCGGGCGCGACCGTGGGCGGGCACGCGGGCCACGGGGGTGGCCGGTGAGCGCGCCCGGCGAGGGCCTGATCGAGCGCGTGATCGGGTTCTCCGTGCGCGAGCGCCTGCTCGTGCTCCTCGCGACCGCGGCCCTCGCCGTGGCCGGCGTGTGGGCCATGGTCCGCGCGCCGATCGACGCGCTGCCCGACCTGTCCGAGAAGCAGGTCGTCGTGTTCACGGCCTGGGAGGGCCACGCGCCGCAGGAGGTCGAGGACCAGGTCACCTACCCGCTCTCGGTCGCGCTCCAGGGGCTCGCGGGCGTGCGCGCGGTCCGCTCGACCTCCGAGCTCGGCTACTCCATGGTCCAGGTGATCTTCGAGGACGGGGTCCCGCTCTACTTCGCGCGCGAGCGCGTGCTCGAGCGGCTCTCGAGCGCGACGGCCGGCCTCCCCGCGGGCGCGGTCCCCACGCTCGCGACCGACAGCAACGCGCTCGGCCAGATCCTCTGGTACGTGCTCGAGGCCGAGCCGGGCCACGGCCACGACCTGGGGTCCCTCCGCTCGCTCCAGGACTGGTTCGTGCGCTACCAGCTCGCCTCGGTCCCCGGCGTGGCCGAGGTCGGCTCCGTGGGCGGGTTCGTGCAGGCCTGGCAGCTCGACGTGGACCCCGTGCGCCTGCGCGCGCACGGCGTCACGCTCGCGCAGGTCCTCGACGCGGTCGCGCGCGGCAACGGCGCCGTCGGCGGCAACGTGATCGAGCAGGGGCGCGGCGAGGTCCTCGTGCGCGGCGTCGGCTGGCTGCGCGACCGGCGCGACCTCGAGGAGATCGTCGTCGCCGGGCGCGGCGGGGTCCCCGTCTACGTGCGCCAGGTCGCGCGGGTCTCGGTCGGGCCGGAGCCGCGCCGCTCGATCCTCGAGCGCGACGGGGGCGAGGCCGTGGGCGGGGTCGTCGTCATGCGCGCGGGCGAGCACCCGCTCGCCGTGACCGAGCGCGTGCTCCGCAAGGTCGAGGCCCTCCAGGCCGGCCTGCCGCCCGGGGTGCGCGTCGTGCCCGTCTACGACCGCGTGGCCCTGATCGAGGGGGCCGTCGCGACCCTGCGCCGGACGCTCCTCGAGGAGGCGCTCGTCGCCTCGCTCATGGTGCTCCTCGTGCTCCGCCACGCGCGCTCGGCGTTCGTGATCTGCGTGACGCTGCCCCTGGCCGTGCTGGCGAGCTTCCTCCTCATGCGGCTGTTCGGCGTCTCCGCGAACATCATGTCGCTCTCGGGGATCGCGATCTCGATCGGCGTGCTGCTCGACGCCGGGATCGTCATGACCGAGAACGCCTACGGCCGGCTCCACGAGGCCGCGCGCGGCGGCCCGGTGACCGGCGACACGCGCGCCGTCGTGGCCGAGGCCTGCAAGGCCGTGGGGCGGCCGCTGTTCTTCTCGGTCGCGATCATGCTCGTCTCGTTCCTGCCCGTGTTCGCGCTCGAGGGGCAGGAGGGCAAGCTGTTCGTGCCCCTCGCGCTCACGAAGACGTTCGCGCTCGTGGGCGTCGCGGTCCTCGCCGTGACCGTCGTCCCGGCCCTGATCCCGCTCCTCGTGCGCGGGCGGCTGCGGACCGAGGAGGAGAGCTGGGTCGTCCGCTCGGTCCTCGAGGTCTACCGGCCCATGCTGGTGTTCTTCCTCGACCGCCCGCGCTGGGTCGGCCTGGGCCTGGCCGTGCTCGTGGGCCTCGGCCTGCGCGTCGCCCCGGGGATCGGGACCGAGTTCATGCCGCCCCTCGACGAGGGCTCGATCATGGACATGCCCGTCACGCTCCCCAGCGTCTCGACGACGCAGGCGGCCGACGACCTCGCGCACCGCGACGCGCTGCTCCGCGGGCTGCCCGAGGTCGACGAGGTGCTCGGCAAGGCCGGGCGCGCCGACACGCCGACCGACCCGGCGCCGCTCGACATGGTCGAGACGATCGTGACGCTCCGCCCGCGCGAGCACTGGCCGCGCCGCGCGCTCGCGGACCCGCACGCGCTCGAGCCGCTCGCGGCGGCGGCGCTCGCCCGCCTGGCCGCGGGCGACACCGCGAGCGCCGGGCCTCCCGGCGCGGGCGTCCCCGACGACCTCGACGCGGGCCTCCTCGCGACCGAGGCCGCGGCGGCCTTCGACCGGGCCGCGCGGGCGCTCGCCCGCCAGCGCCTGACGGAGCTCGAGGAGGACCTGGGGCCGCAGCTCGTGGCCGGCCTCGTGGACGACCTGGTCGCGCTCGCGCCCGGTCCCCTCGCGGCGGCCGGCCACGCCCACGCACCGGCCGGCCCGGCGTCCACCGGCTCGGCGAAGCCCGGCGTCGCGGTCGCCGCGTCCGTCGCGGCGGTCGCCTCGCCCCTCGCGCCCCGCTGGGGGCCGCGGCTCGCGCGGCGCCCGCTCCGCTGGGAGGTCGGCGCGCTCGCGCGCGAGGCCGCGGCG
>JANJTH010000122.1 GCA_024711205.1 Planctomycetota bacterium
TGGGCTCTCGCGAAGGGATCGTCGTCGCGGGCAAGGCGCGAGGGAGGGCGCATAGCAGCGCTCTGTAACCGACCGAGCAACGCAGCCAGCGGCGACGAGACCGAGCGAGAACCCCTGACTTTAGGTTGGAAGGGACACTAGCCGGGCGCGCTCGCCGGCGGCGCCGGCGGCCGGTCGACCATGCGCGCGAGCCACAGCTCCGTCGTGAGCCAGCGGTAGAGGAGCCACGGCTCGCCGCGGGCGGGGTCGGCCTCGAACCGGGCCCAGGTCCGTTCGACGGTGCGCGCGGGCACGTGGCCGCGCTCGGCGAAGTCGAACAGGAGGCGCTCCTTGACCTCGGCGCGGGCCTCGAGCAGCCAGCGCCCGATCGGGGTCGGGTAGCCGAGCTTGTCGGTGCGGGCCGCGACGCTGGGCGGGAGGAGGTCGTGCGCCGCGCGGCGGAGGACCGCCTTCGTGCGCGCGCCGTCGACCTTCTCTGCGAAGTCGAGCCCGAGGCAGAAGTCGACGACCTCGGGCGCGAGGAAGGGCACGCGCGCCTCGAGCCCGAACGCCATGCTCGCGCGGTCCTCGTGGTGGAGGAGCGCCGGAATGCTCCGGTGGAGCAGGTCGTCGAGGAGCACGCGGTCGATCGGGGTCGTCCCGGGCGGGGCGGACGAGGTCGGGACGCCCCCCTCCCCGGCCGCGCGCGCGAGCGCGGGCGACACGAGGGGGTCGCGCGCGCCCGCGCGCCGGACCCGGCCGAGCGCGGCGCGCGCGAGGTGCCCCGCGAGCGTCCGGTCCCCGGCGACGGACGTGCTCCGCGCCCCGAGGAGCCCGGCCGCGTCGCGCAGGAGCTTGAGCCGGAGCGCGTCGTCGCGCGGGTGGGCCCAGGCCCGGGCCGCGAGCGAGCGCAGGTAGGGGAGCGCGTGGGCCGAGTAGCCGCACAGGAGCTCGTCGCCGCCCTGCCCGTCGAGGAGCACGGTCACGTGGCCGCGCGCGGCCTCCATGACGTGCCACTGCGTAACGAGCCCGGGCCGCGCGCAGGGCTCGTCGTGGAACCAGCCGATCCGGTCGAGGAGCCCGACGAGGTCGCGCCCCGGCGCCGGGCGGACCTCGTGGACGACGCAGCCCCAGCGGGCCGCGACGTCGCGCGCGTAGCGGCGCTCGTCGTGGCCCGGGTCGTCGTAGACCGCCGTGAACGCGTGCATGGCGCGCGGGGTCCGCCGCGCGGCGAGGCCGACGATCGTGCTCGAGTCGAGCCCGCCCGAGAGGCAGGTCCCCACGGGCACGTCGCTCCGGAGCCGCCGCGCGACCGCGCGGTCGAGCACCTCGCGCAGCGCCTCCGCCGGACGCGCGTAGTCGAAGCGCGCCCGGGCGCCCTCGGGGTCGTGACGCCAGATCGCGCGCTCCTCGCGCCGGAGGCCGCCGGACCCCGGGCCGGCCCCGGGCGCGAGCTCGAGCGCGAGCACGCGCCCGGGCGCGAGCTGGCGGATCGCGCGGAAGAACGTCGCCTCGCCCTCGTCCTGCTGCCCGTGGGCGAGGAACCGCCCGAGCGTCGCCGGGTCGAGGTCGCGGGCGTCGGGGCGGACGGCGAGGATCGCCTTGGGCTCCGACGCGAAGTAGAGCGCGCCGTCGAGCTCGGCCCAGTAGAGCGGCTTCTCGCCGAAGCGGTCGCGCGCGAGCACGAGCCGCCGCCGCGGCGCGTCCCACAGCGCGAGCGCCCACATGCCGTCGAGCCGCGCGAACGCGTCGAGCCCCCAGCGCGCGTAGGCGCGCAGCACGACCTCGGTGTCCGTGTCGCTCGCGAACCGCTCGCCCGCCGCCTCGAGCGCCGCGCGGTGCTCGAGGTAGTCGTAGACCTCGCCGTTGTGGACGAGCGTGAGCCCCGCCTCGGGCAGGGCCATGGGCTGCGCGCCGCGCGGCGACAGGTCGAGGATCGCGAGCCGCCGGTGCGCGAGCGCGACCGGCCCCGGCGCGGCCGTGCCCGCGCCGTCCGGGCCCCGGTGGGCGAGCGCCGCCCCCATGCGCGCCGCCACGGCCTCGTCGGCCGGCGCCCCGTCGAGCCGCAGCACCCCCGCGATCCCGCACATGCTGGGCGACGGGTCTCCTGGGTGGCAGGGGGTCGGCCGGCGCGCAGGACGATAGCACCGCGCTCACCCGGGGCGGCCAGTCGGGGGGCGGTCGGGCGGGGGCGGTCAGCCGAGCCGGCGCGAGGCGGCGAGGTCGAAGCGGCGGGGCGGGCGGGGGTCCCGCGCGCCCCGCTCGCCGATCTCGAAGGCGACGGTGCCGCGCGCCTCGAGGCGCTCGTCGAGCGCCCAGGCCCCGCCGCGGCGGACGTGGACCTCGACCGTCGCGTCGGCGTGCTCGGCGTGGTTGCAGAACACGGGGCCGCCGTCGGGGTCGGCGTACTCGACGCTCAGGAACCGCGCGGGCGGGGCGGTCACCTCGACGCGCACGCGCACGGGCTCGCCGTCGGCCGGGGCGGCCCCCTGGGCGTCCGGCGTCGGCCCGGCCTGCGCCGCGAGCGCCGGGTCGAGCGGGCCCGAGGGGCCCTCGAGCTCGAGCGTCCAGCGGCCGAGCTCGAACGCGCTCGTGGGCCGCCACAGCCGACGCGTGCACGAGACCATGACCGTGCGCCGCGCGGTCCGCAGCAGGAACGGCGAGGCCGGGGCGAGCAGGCGCCCGAACCGGCGCACGCGCGCGCTCACGCCCTCGAACGTGGCCCAGGGGGGCGCGCCCTCGAAGGCGTGGACGTGGGCCCAGGCCCAGCGGTCGGCGTGGCGGCGGCCGAGGACGTGCCCGTGCTCGGCCGCCGCGCCCTCGAGCCGCCACACCGTCGCGCCGGCCCCCCCCTCGCCGACCGTGATCGTGCCGGTCGCGCGCAGCGCGAGCGACGGCGTCGAGACGCGCGAGCCGGCCAGGCGGATCGCGTAGAGGACCGGCGGTACGTGGCGGAACGCGTCGGGCCCGGGCCCGGCGGGCTCGAGCGCGAGGTCCCAGGCCACGGCCTGGGCGCCCGTCCCGCAGCGGCCGACGGCGCTCCGCGGCCCGAACGTGGCCGGTCCGAGCGCGACCCCGTCGGGCCGCGGCGCGAACGACTCGAGCGGGTAGCGGTCGACGGCGGCGGTCCCCGGCGGGACGCCGTCGGCCCCGGGCGCCTCGAACGTGAACGCCCAGAGCGCGGCGTGGCCCGGGTCGCCGTCGGGCCCGGTCGCGCCGGGCGGCGTGTGGACCGTGTGGCGCAGCCAGGCCCGCCGGCCCGAGGTCGGGTCGCAGAGCGTGAGGTACCAGACCTCGTAGTGCCCGCGGTGGCTGGGGCCCGCCCACACGGCGCGGCGGAGCCCCTCGGCGTCGGCGGTCAGCACGCGGCGCCTCCGCTCGCGGCAGGCCCTGCGGGCTGGGCCGGCGGCCCCCACACGACGACGTTCGTCCCGGTGACGCCCTGGGCGTCGTCGGTCGCGAGCCAGCCCACGACCTCCGCGACGCGCCCCGGGTGCATGGCGCCCTCGACGGCGCCGGGGGCGACCCGCTCGAGCATGGCGGTCTTCGTGGAGCCGGGGCTCACCGCGACGACGCGGACCCCGTGCGGGCGGACCTCCTCGGCGAGGGCCTCGGTGAACGCGATCAGGGCGGCCTTCGTCGCCGCGTAGGCGGCGAGCCCGGGCAGCTTGGGCACGCCCGGGACGCCCGAGACCGAGGCGACCTGGACGATCACGCCGCGCCCGCGCGGGATCATGTCGCGGAGCGCGAGCCGGCTCGCGCGCAGGACGGCCTCGACGTTCACGGCGAGCATGCGCCGCCAGGCCGCCTCGTCCTGGTCGACGAAGGCCCCGGCCTCGCACACGGCCGCGTTGTTCACGAGCACGTCGACGGGCCCGAACCGCTCGCGCGCCTCGCGGAGCAGCCGCTCGACGGCGTCGCCCGCGGTCACGTCGCAGAGGACCGGGAGCGCCTCGCCGCCGCAGTCGGCCACGTGGCCGCACACCGTGTAGAGGTCCTTCTCGGACCGCCCGGCCACGACCACGCGCGCGCCGCGCGAGGCGAGCCAAACGGCGCAGCTCGCGCCGATCCCCTTGCCCGCGCCCGTGACCACGGCCACGCGCCCGCGCAGCGGCTGCCCGTGCTCGGGCCCCTCGTCGCTCTGCCCCACGCCCCCGCCCCTCGCCCCGCCACGGCGGCGGGGCCCGGCACGATAGCGCGCGCGCCGCGCGGGCTCGACGGCCCCGGGCCGCGTGCGCGGGGCGCACGGGGTGGGCTGCGCCGCCCGGGACCGCTACCCTCCCGCGACCGGTCGGGCTCCGGTCGGGTGGGGGACACCATGCCGAAGCTCGCGATCTTCGCCGTCTTCACCCTCGCGCTCTCCGTCGGCTGCTGCGTGACGGGCGTGGCCGTCAACCGGGTGCGCCGCGAGACGCTCGCGTGGAAGTACGCCAGCGAGGCCGCGCGGCGCAAGCGCGAGGAGCCGCCGCCGCGGCCCCTCTACGCCGCGCCCGGCGAGAAGGCCTACATGTGGGTCATGCTCCTCTCGTACGGGGCCAGCGGCCTTGCGCTCCTGGTCGGAGGTGGGGCCGCCGCCGCCGCCGCGTTGCGCAGCCCGCCCGCGCCGAAGCCCGGGGAGGGCGTCGTGTTCCGGCGCAACCCGACCTTCGAGTGCCTCCTGCTCGTCCTCGCGCCGCTGGGCGTCGTGGTGACGCTCGGCGGGCTGGCGGCCAAGCACCCGGCCGCCCTGCTCCCGGGCCTCGCGCTGCTCCTCCTGCTCGGGGTCGTGTTGCTGGGGCTCCACGCGGGGACGGCGCGAACGGCCGACGGCGAGGGGATCACGCTCGGCTTCGGGCGGCGCTTCCTGTGGTCGGACCTGGTCGGCTGCGACTACGTGCGGGAGGTGCAGCGCACGTCGACCGGTGGCACCCGCACGGTCGGCGGCTACCACCGCCTGCGGTTCAAGAACGGCGCGATCAAGCTGCGCAGCCACCGCTACGCCAACTGGGACGCCTGCTGGCAGTTCGTCGAGCCGCACCTCCGCCGCCCCGCCGCCTGACCTCCTTCTTCTCTTCTCCTCCTTCTCCCCCGGCGAGCCAGTCACCCGTAGGGGGGTGGGAGGGGGGCGAGGGCAAGGCGCGCCGAGGTCCAGCGATCGGACGATCGTGACCGAGGCGCAACGCAGCCATCGCCCCCCTCCCGCACCCCTACCTCACGATCTTGCGGTCGTCGCCGAGGTAGATCCCCTTCATGTTCATCGTGAGCTGCTCGGGGTTCGAGCTGAACTCGAGCGCGGTCTTGTCGTCGATCAGGCCGCGCTGGAGGAGCGAGAGCAGGCTCTGGTTGAAGTCCTGCATGCCGTCCTCCTTGCCGCCGCGGATCACCTGCTCGAGCTTCTTGTCCTCGGCGTCCCCGATCAGCTTCTGGACGGTCGAGTTCACGATCAGGATCTCCTGCGCGGGGACGAGCCCGACCTCCTCGCTCGCGGCGGGGAGGATCCGCTGGCAGATCACGGCCTTGAGGCTGAACACGAGCGAGGCGCGGAGCTGCCGCTCGCGCTCGGGCGGGAACATGTCGATGATCCGGCCGATCGTCTGCGAGACGGTCGAGCTGTGGAGCGTGCCGAGCACGAGGTGCCCCGTCTCGGCCGCCGTGAGCGCGGTCTCGAACGTCTCGCGGTCGCGCAGCTCGCCGATCAGGATCACGTCGGGGTCCTGCCGCACGACGCTCTTGAGCGCGACGTGGAAGCTCGGGACGTCGATCCCGACCTCCCGCTGGTTCACGAACGCCTTCTTGTCCTTGTAGAGGTACTCGATCGGGTCCTCGATCGTGACGATGTGGCAGCGGCGGTTCGTGTTGATGTACTCGATCATGGCCGCGAGGGTCGTCGACTTCCCGCTGCCCGTGATCCCGGCCACGATCACGAGCCCCTGCCGGAAGGTCGCCACGCGGCGCATGGTCTCGGCCTCGAGGTGGAGCTGCTCGAACGAGGGGATCTCCGTGTTCACGCGCCGGACCGCGAGCGAGACCGAGCCGCGCTGGCGGTAGGCGTTGATCCGGTAGCGCCCGACCTTCGGGATCGAGTGCGCGAAGTCGAGGTCCTCGCCGCGGTCGAACGCGGCCCGCTGCGCGTCGGTGAGGACCTCGCGGAGCATGCCGTCGATCGCGTCGGCCTCGAGGCTCGCCGAGTCGAAGTAGCGGATCTTGCCGTGGACGCGGAGGATCGGCGGGTTGCCGACCTTGAGGTGCAGGTCGGACGCGCCGTACTTGTTCATGAGCCGGAACATGCGCTCGAGGTGCGCGAGCTCGCCCGGCTCGACCTTGACCCGCTGGCTGGCCCCGCGCGGGCGCGTCTCCTCGAGGTCCATGTGCCCTCCGCGCGGGCGGCCGCGCCCGTCCGGCGCCGGCGAGCCCGCAGGCCCCGAGGATAGGTGGCCCGGGGGCGGCGCGGGAAGCCCGGCGGCCGGCGGGCGTGGGGCGCGCCTGGTCCTCGGCGCCGGGTATGCTCGCGGGCGGTCCCGTCCGCGAGGTCTCGCCCATGGTCGCCGCCCGCCGCCCGCTCCTGCTCGCCCTCGGCCTCCTCGCCTGCGCGGGGGCGCCGGGCTGCCTCGGGACGCGCCACGGCCACCCCGACACGATCGGCTCGCGCAACGTGAAGCCGTTCGGGCGGGCGGACGCGGCGCCGGCCCGCGCCTGGCGGCAGGTCCTGATCGGGCAGCCCCGCCCGGCCGTTCGCGGCTACCTGCGCACGGAGTCGGTCCAGGCCGGCCGCGACGGGCGAGAGACGCGCGAGGTCCACTGGATCTACGACCACGACTTCAAGCTGCGCGGGCAGGTCTCGAGCGAGGGCGTCACGGTGCGGATCGACCACCGGGGCGCCGAGCACCGCGAGGGCGCCCACGACCTGCGCAACGCCGTGCGGCTCGTGCTCGGCGCGGCCGCGCGGGACGAGCTCCAGCTCGCCCCCATGCCCGACCCGGCCTGAGCCCGGAGTGGACCTCGGCCCGGCGCCGAGGCGCCGAGGCGTCGCCCGAGCGGCTCCGAGCGCGACCCGACCACGGCCTTGTTGGGCCCGCGGGCGGGGCGTATCCTCGCGCGCGTGAGCGAGACGAACCGACTCGAGGCGCGCTGGCACACACCCCAGGGCCGCGCGGTCCTCCAGCGGGTGCTCGCCGACCTGCGCGAGCAGGGCGGGCTCAGCCTGCCGGCGATCCTCGAGGAGCTCGAGGGCACGAACGAGGTCCGCGACGGGCTCGACCTGCGCTTCGCGCCGCTCGCGGGCCAGCAGCTCGACGAGGTGAACCTCTACGCGGTCGACCTGACGGGCGCCGACCTCTCGCGCGCGCGCCTGCAGAAGATCGACGTCCGGGACGCGCTCCTGACCGGGGTGAGCTTCGAGGGGGCCGACCTGCGCGGGGCCTACCTGTCCCAGTCGGAGGCCGCCGGCGCGAACCTGCGCGGGGCGATCCTCGACGGCGCCATGCTCGACGGGGCCAACCTGACGAGCGCCGTGCTCGCGGGCGCGTCCTGCCGCGACGCGTTCTTCGCGAACGCGCGGCTCGAGGGGGCCGACCTGCGCGGGGCGGTCCTCGTCGCGGCCGACTTCACCGACGCCGCGTGCAGGGGCATGGTCGTCTCCCAGGGCGGGCTCGACCGCGTGTCGGTCGCCCCGCCCGACCGCCACGCCGTGCTCGTCGACGCGCCGCGCCCCCAGGCCGCGCCCGGGCAGGGTCCGCGCACGAGCGCGGCGCTCCGCCGCCCGGCCGCGACGACCATGCGCCAGGCCAGCGGGCCGATCGCGCGGGTCGGTCCGCCCCCGGGGCCCGCGGGGGGCCACTCCGGGCCCGCGGGGCCGCGCCCCGGGCCCGCGGGGCCGCCCCGCCAGACGGCGGC
>JANJTH010000338.1 GCA_024711205.1 Planctomycetota bacterium
GCGGGCGCGGGCGCGCCGGCCGTCGCGCCGCCGCCCGCCACGAGCGTGGCCGAGATCGAGGCGACCGTGCGCGCGGCGAGGAGGCCGCGCTCGACGAGCACCGCCTCGAGCGATCGCCCGGAGCCGCGGGCCAGCGCCATCGCCTCCCGGAGCTCCTCGGGCGTCAGGAGGTCGCGCGCGAGCACGGCCTCCGCGAAGCGCCGGTCCGGCGCGCCCACGTCGTTCCCCATGCCGCCAGCGTAGCCGCGCCGGGGTGCTCGCGGAATGGGAGGTCGAGGCGGCGGGTCCCGGCCGCCCTGGGCGCGGCGCGGCTCGCCCCGAAAACGGCCGCGGGCGGGCCCCAGGGCCCGCCCGCGCGTCGACCGCCGGAGGTGGTCGGGGGCTACTCGTCGCTCGGGCCGCGCGGGCTCGAGGCCGGGACGGTCGTCTCGCCGTCGCGCTTGTGGAGCAGGATCTCGACCCGGCGGTTCTTCGCCTTGTCGGCGCCCGAGATCGGGTGGTTCGGGCCCCACGAGCTCAGGTAGAGGCGCGCCTCGTCGACGCCCTGCTCGATCAGGTGCCGGCGCACGCTGTTCGCGCGGAGCGCGGCCAGGTCGAAGTTGTCGCGGTACTTCCCGGCCGTGCGCGTGACCTTGTCGGCGTCGGAGTGCCCGGCGAGCTCGATCTCGTACTCCGCGTAGTCGGGCCGGCGCAGGATCGCGATCATGCCCGCGAGCGCGGCCTCGCCCGCCTTCGTGAGCGTATGGCTGCCCGACGCGAAGAACACGCCGCCGTCGAGCACGATCCCGCCGTACTGCGAGATCTCGAGCTGCCCGCCGCCCGTGTTCCCGCCGTTCGAGAGCTCGGTCAGCCGGTCGTGGAGCGTCGAGTCGAGCTGCGCGCGGGCGTCGCGGAGCGCGTCGTAGGAGAGCGAGAGCTGCTCCTGCAGGGCCTTGGCCTTCTGGAGCGCGAGCCCGCGCTCGCGCTCGGAGAGGCGCGCGTCGACGGTCGCCTGCTCGGCCGCGAGCTCGGCCGCGTCGAGCTTCCAGGTCAGCTCGCGGATCCGGTCCTCGTAGGGCTTCGTGCTCGAGCACCCGGCCGCCAGGGCCAGGAGCGGGGTCGCGAGGAGCAGGTTCGGGCGACGGCGGCGGCGGTTCACGGGTCCTCCTGACGTGGCGGGTCTCGTTCTCCCTATCGGCGGAGGGGGCCTCCGGCCTTTGCGCGCCCCGGCGGTGGCGCCGCCGGCCGGCGCCGGCCGCGGGCAAACCTTGCCCACGGACCGCGGCGACGGGCCGGGGCGCGCACGTAACTCCAGCGCACGCAGCGGTGGGGCACCTGGCGCGGCGCTCGCAAAGGGATCCCTCGTCACGGCGCGCGGGGCGCGCGGCGAGGAGGAACGATGCGCGGAACGGCGAAGTGTCGGGGGTGGGTGGTCGCGGCGGCGGGGCTCGTGGCGCTCGGGGCGCGCGGGGCGCGCGGCCAGGACGCCGGGCAGGGCGAGGGGCCGGGGCTCGACGCGGCGGCGGCCCGCGCCGCCGCCGCGCGGTTCCTCACGGAGGGCGAGGACGCGCCGCGGCCCGGCATGGCGGCGGCGGCGCTCGCGCGGCTCGAGGCGCACGCGGTCGTGGACCCGGTGCACGGGCCGGCCTGGGAGCTGATCCACCGGACGCGCGACGGCGCGCTCCTGTGCGTCGTGCGCGTCGAGCGGACCGAGGGGCGCGTCCTCTACTTCTGCCAGCCCGACGCCGAGAGCGTCGTCGCGGCCCTCGACGCGGAGGGCCGCCCGCGGCCGCCCGCCGAGGCCCGGGCCGAGGCGGAGGCCCGGGCCCACTTCACGCGGGCCGAGCTCGAGGCGCTCGCGCGCCGGCACCTCGCGCGGCTCGTCGGCGACCTCGCGGCGCGCCCGTTCCGGCTCGTCGCGGCCGAGGCCGAGCGGGGCCCGGGGCTGCTCGTCGACCGGTTCACGTTCGAGGAGGCGCCGGGCCCGGGCGTGCTCGCCTGCTACCCGAACCCGGTCGTGATCGACCTGAGCCCCGAGACGGGCGAGGTCGTGTCGCTCCTGCGCACGGACGTGCGCCACGCGCTGCGCGCGCCGCCCGCGGTCGACGCGGCCGCGGCCGAGCGGCGGGCGCGGAGCGCGCTGCCCGCGGCGGGCGCGCTCCAGGCGACGACGCTCCGCGTCGTGCTCGACGCGACGGGGCCGCGCGCGATCTGGCTCGTGACGTTCCGGCCGACCGCGGCCGAGGGCGCGCCGGGGATCGCCGCGGTGTGCGCGGCGACCGGCGAGGTCCTGGGGGCGCAGGGCGGGGAGTGACGGCGGGGCCGTCCCCCGCCGCGGCGCGGTGGGGGCGACGGCCCATGAGCCGGACGAGGCGTCGGACGAGGCGTCGAGGACGGGGGGCGCGCCGCGACGTGCGGGCGCGGCCGGCCTCGGGCCAGGCAGCGGACGTGCAGGAGGGGAGGTCCAGGTGAAGACGACGAGCGTGGTGCGGGGGCGAAGCGTGCGTGGGTTCGGGCGCGTGGCGGGGGCGATCGCCCTGACGGCCGGGGTGGTCGCGGCGCAGGAGGGCGCGCGGCCGCCGGCGCAGGGGCCGCGCCAGGGCGGCGAGGCGCCACGCGAGGCGCGGGGCTGGGCGGGCGCGTGGCTCATGGACGGGCAGGTCGTCCACGAGGTCGCGCGCCGCGGCGGCGGGCTCGTGGCGCGGATCGCGACGTCGAACGGCGGGGCGCTCGTGCTCGAGGGGCCGGACCCGGGCCCCGACGGCGCGCTCGTGCTCGAGGCGGCGCTCCCGCGCACGCCGGGCGTCGTGGGCGTGCTCGAGGGGCGGACCGCCGAGCGCCCGGCGGCCCGCGCCCGGCTCGTCGCCCGGCGGGCGGCCCCGGGGCCCGACGGCGAGGACACCGCGCAGGTCGAGGTCACGCTCGACGGCCGCGCGCTCGGCGCCTGGCGCTGGACCCGCCCGGGGCCGGCCTCGCTCGAGGTCGAGGTCGAGGGCGGGGCCGTGAACCCGAAGCTCGCGCGGGTCTTCGTGCGCGTGCGCGTGCGAGGCCGCCCGCAGCGGGTGCTCTTCCAGGTCCGGCTGCCCGAGGACCCCGCGGACGAGCGCCGGCGCTTCTACGCCTCGCGCGGGCTCGCGGGCGAGGTGCTCGCCACGTTCGCGAGCCCGGGGGCCCTGCCGGTGGGCGAGCACGAGGTGCCCTGGGACGGGCGCGACGCGACGCGCGACCGCCGGATCCTCCTCGCGGGCACCTACCGCGTCGTCGCCGACTCGGCGGAGGCGCGCGCCGAGCGCGGGCCCGACCGCGCGCCCCCCGAGGCGAGGCTCGAGGTCGACCGGCCGCGGGCCGCCGTGATCGCCCCCGACACGTTCGCCTTCGCCCCGTCGATCCCGAGCGACGACCTCCTGCAGCACCTGCCCACGCGCCTGGCTCGCGGCGGCTACGACGTGGACCCGACCCAGCGCGCGCCTTCGCCCGGGTCCTTCGCGGACGCCATGGCGCGGGCCGCGTCGGTCGTGCTCCAGACGCACGGCCTGCCCGCCGAGACCTCGCTCGGCCTGCAGCCGGCCGGGGACGAGCCGGCCTTCACGCCGGCGAGCGTCCCGCCGCGCAGCCTGCTGGACGTCCACTTCGTCCAGATCACGGCTTGCCTCGCGGGGCAGCGGGGGCCGGGCGGCGAGGACCTGCCGCGCGCGCTGATCGCGGCCGGCGTGGACGTCGTCGTCACGTTCGACGCGAGCGTCTTCATGCTGGAGGCCGCGCACCTCCACGCGCGGGTCGGCCCGCGCCTCCTGCTCCAGGGCATGCCGATCGAGCGCGCGCTCCGGGAGGCGGCGGCCCACGCCTCGGCCTACGTCTGGTCGCGGCTCGGGCCCGAGGAGCTCCGCGAGGCCCTCGCGGAGGGGGCGCGGCCGACCTTCTTGTCGCTCCGCGTCGACGTGGCGCCGGGGATCGACCGGGCGACCGAGCGCCTGGTGCCCGCGCGGCACGGGGCCTTCACGAACTGACGGCGTGGGTCGCGCGTCGGGCCGGGCCCCCGGGCCCGGCCGGGTGCGCGCCGCCGTGACGCCCCGGGGCCCGGTCGGTCGCGCGCCGGCCGGGCCCCGGGCATGCTGTGCGGAGGAGGCGCCTTGGACGGAGCGGGGGGCGCAGCGGGCGGGGGGGGGACCGACGGCGCGAGCGACGCCGAGGTCGCGGCCCACCTGCGGGCCCTGGCCCGGGCCCTGCGCGCGGCGCGCTCCGACGACCCGGTCGCGCGCGCGCTCGCGC
>JANJTH010000342.1 GCA_024711205.1 Planctomycetota bacterium
CCCGCCCAGCGCGGGAGCGTGGACCCGGGCGGGGGCTCGGGCGTGGTCTGGCGCGACGCCCCGGCGGGCCTCCTCACCGCGCCCGCGCGGCGCGCTGGGCGCCGCGCCCGGGGGCGCTCCCGGCGGCGCGCGCGCCCCCCACGGGGTCGCCCGTGAGCGCGACGCGCCGGTGCGGGCCCCGCCCGTGGTCGAGCGCGACCGCGGGCCGCGCGCCCGCGCGCTCGACCTCCGCGAGGAGGACGCGCGCGTCGGCGCCCGTCCACTGCTCCCAGGCCACGAGCACGCCGGGCCCGCGGCCGTCGGCGATCAGGTCGGGCTGCCAGGCGCCGCCCGACGTCAGGTCGATCGGCGCCTCGAACGTCGCCGCCCCGGCCGGGAGGACCGCGACGCGCGCGCGCCCGTCCTCGACCCAGGCGACCCACAGGTCGTCGCCCGCCCACGCGGCGCGGGGCGCCCACTGCCCGGCGGCGGACGACGCCACGGCGGCGACCTGGGCCGCGCTCGCGGGCTCGGCGGCGCCGAGCGTCGCGACGCGGACCTCGCGCCGCCAGCCCGCCTCGGCCTCCCACGCGACGGCGAGCCGGGCCCCGTCGGCCGACCAGGCCGCGTGCGGCGACCAGGCCGCGTCGGCCGCGGGCGCGGGCGGCTCGGCGAGCGCCTCGGTCGCCGACCAGGCGGCGCCGTCGTGGCGGCGGAGCCGGAGGCCCATGCCCTGCCCGCCGCCAGGCCCCCCACCCGGCGCCGGCCGCGCCTCGGTCCAGACCAGGGCCGCCGCGCGCGCGCTCGCGGCGAGGGCCGGCGCGTAGGCCGGGGCGGCGCTCGAGACGGCGGCGGGCGTCGACCAGCCCGCGGGCCCGCGCTCGGCCAGGACGACCGCGAACCCCCCCGGGGCGTCTTCCTCCCAGGCGGTGACGACGGCCCCCGGCGCGCCGGGGAGCAGGGCGGCCGTCGGCGCGTAGGAGCCGTGGGGGCTCCGCGAGACGTTCTCGGCCTGCGCGAACCCGGCGCCCGGCGCGGGCTCGTGGGCCCAGAACACCTCGGCCGCGCCGCCCGCGTCGATCGACCAGAGCGCGTGGGTCCCGCCCACGCGGTCGCCCGCGAGCGCGGGCCGGCCCGGGTCGCCGCCCGGCGCCGCGACGGTGCGCGGGGCGTCCAGGCGCCCGTCGTCGGTCCAGCTCCAGAACACGCGCTGGCGCCCGAGGCGTCGGTCCTGCCACAGGCAGACGAGCCGGTCGCCGTCGGCGAGCAGGAACGGGTGGAGCCGCGACGCGACCCCGCCCTCGAGCGTGAGCAGCTCGATCGGCCCGAACCCGCCGCCCTGGGCGACCGCGTGCGCGACGTGCGCGCCCTGGGCCGTCGCCTCGATCCAGGCGACGTGCAGGGCGCCGCGCCACATGGCGAGCGTCGGCTCGCTCGAGGGCGCCATGGGGCTCCGCGACACGTTCACCGCGGCCGACCAGCCCTGCGGCGTGCGGCGGGCGTAGTGGACCTCGCCGTCGTCGACCCACGCCAGGTGGAGCGTCGCGCCGTCGACGAGCAGCTCCGGCCGCGCGACGACGCCCTGACCGCGGGCGAGCGTCTGGACGGGGCCCCAGGCGCCGCTGGCCGCCAGGGCGCGCGCGCGGACCTCGCTCCGCCCGGGCTCGTTCTCGGCCCACACGACGAGCGCCTCGCCGCCCGGCCAGGAGGCGAGGGCGGGGTCGGTCGCGTGGACCATGGGGTCGGTCGCGGAGCACACGTCCGCGACGTCGAGCCAGCCCGCGGCCGCGCGGCGGCGGTGCATGACGCGCGGGGTCGCCTGCGCGCCCCAGCCCTCCCACACGGCGTCGACGACCTGCCCGGCGGGCGTCGTCGTCGTCGCGAGCCGCGGGTCGAGCTGCTGCCCGGTCGGGTCGTCGCTCACGGTCTCGCCCGCGGTCCACCCGAACGCGGCGGCGTCGAACCGGCTGTAGCGGATCCCGGTGTCGCCCTGCGGGAGGCGCTCCTCCCAGGCGAGGTGCGGGAGGTCGCCCGCGTCGACGGCGACGTCGTGGTTCCAGGCCGTCCGGGCGCCCGCGCGCGACACGTCGTCGAGCGGCGAGAAGGCCCGGCCGTCCCACAGCGCGTAGAACACGTTGCTCTGCATGTTCGCGTTCTGGAACAAGGCGAAGTGCGTGCGGCCCTGCCCGTCGCGGACGGCGCGCGGGCGGAGGCCCTCGGCCGGGACGGCCACGGCCTCGTGGGGCGCGACCCAGGCGCCGACGGTCGCGCGCGGCCCGGTCGCCCGGGCGACGAGGGCGTCGCGCGGCGACCCCGCCGGGTCGCGGAGCGCGACGCCGCGGGGCGCCTCGAGCGCGAGGCGCAGGTCCTCGTGCGGGGCCGCCTGGCCGGTCAGGTCGACGAGCACGAGCAGGTCGGCGCCCGCGGCGAGGTCGAGGCCCTGCGGCCGGAGCTCGACCTCGCCGTCGTCCTGCGCGAAGGCGCCGGTGGCGAGCACGCGGTCCACGGCGCGATCCCAGCGGCCGTCGCCGTCGCGGTCGTGGACGAGCCGGACCGTGCGGACCGCCGCGGCGTCGTCGAGGCGGCCCCCGGCGCGCAGGCGCACGGCCTCGACCTCGACCGGGCCCGGCGCGGGCGCGACCGGCTCGAGCCGGAGCGTCAGCACGGCGGCCTCGACGGCGTCGGCGGCCAGGCGCCGGGGGCCGGGGCCCGTGACGGTCGCGACGACCTGCGCCGGTGGGGTCGCAGGCGAGGCCCCGGTCGTGGCGCTCGAGGCGGCGCCGGTCCCGGCGGAGCCGACGGCGCCCGCGCTGGACCCGCCCGGCGCGGGCTGGGCCGTGACGCCGCCGGCGGGGAAGGGCTGGGCCGCCGGGGCCGTCGAAGCCGCGGGGCCGCGACGGCCCGAGCCGTCGGCGCAGCCCGCGAAGGCCACGGCGAGACAAGACGTTGCGAGGATCGAACCGTGAAGCGGGCCGCGCGCCATGACCGCCTCCTCGGATGAGGAGAGGCCCGCCGTCGAAGAACCGGACAGGGGGCAAGGTCCTGGACGAGGAATGGGTTAGGGCGTCAGGCTCGGGTTTTGGGGATGGCGGGCGTCGGGGCGCCGTGTTGACCGGGTGCGGCGCGTTCAAGCTTAATGGAGCAAGTGGCTTATGGTGCCTTCATGCCCTCGGGTGGGCTCCTGCCATGGGCGACGGGCGCGGGCCGAGCCAGGCGGACCGACCGGAGGGAGGTCGGCCTGGCGCGGGCCGAGCGCGGAGCGGACCTTGCCGGAGCGGTGCGAACGCGGTCCGGGTGCGGGGCGCGCCTCCCCCCGGTGGGCGGGCCGAGCCGGGCCCTCGCGCGTCGCCCGGCGGGGGCGGGCGGCCCCGGGCCGCCGGCGATACGATGCCCTGACGGGGGTGATCCATGAGCGGTCGCACGACCAGTCGCATGACAACCCGGTTCGTCCTGGCCGCGGCGCCGCTCCTCGCCGCGGGGTGCCCCCCGGCCGCGCCCCCGGCCCCCGAGGTCGTCGAGGTGCCTGCGCCCGCGCCCGCGCCCGCGTCCGCGCCGGACGGCGACCGGGTCGAGGAGCCCACGCCCGCGGGCCCGTCCTCCGCCGCGGACCTCCTCGACCTCGTGCCCGCGGCGCCCGCCCCGGCCCCCGTCGCG
>JANJTH010000773.1 GCA_024711205.1 Planctomycetota bacterium
CGCCTCGAGCAGGCGCGCCGCCTCGTCGAAGCGGCGCAGCGCGGCGAGCGCCGCGGCCTCCACGTAGCGGGCGCGCGCGGCGGCCGACCCGTCGGGGCGCGCCGCGATCGTCGCGCGGGCCTGCGCGAGCGCGTCCTCGGCCCGGCCCTCGCTCAGGTGCGCGCGCGCGAGCAGCAGGCGGGCCTCGTCGGCCACGGCCGCGTCGGCGTCGCGCGTGAGCGGCTCGAGCGCGCGGCGCGCGTCGGCCCACGCGCGCGCGGCGAGCCGCTCCTTCGCGGCCCGCAGCGCGAGCCGGGCGTCGGCCCAGGCCCAGGCCCGCGGGCCGGCGAGGGCCCCCAGCGCGGCGGTCACGGCGAGGGCGAGCGACGGGACGACCGCGCGGCGCGCCGGTCGGGACGTGGGGCGGGGCATGGGGCCTCCGTTTCGAGCGGGCGTTGTATCCCGGGCCGATCGCCCCGTCGCGGGGGGCTCGCGGGGTCCCGCTCCCCGACGACCTCGGTCCCCTGCGGTCGGCCCGCCCCGCTCGCGGCCCCGACCTCGGGCGCCCCCCGGCGGTCCCTGGCATGCCCCCCGCCGGGTCGACCGATCTGGCACGGTCCTGCCTGCCAGGCCCCACGCCGTCGGGACTTCCGACCGGCCCTCCGCGTGCAGGGCGGTTCCCGTCGCGCCACACGGCGCAGGGAGGAGCACGGGTGGCGAGCACGACCACAGGGCGCCGCGCCGCGGGCGTCGCGATCACGTTGGGCCTCGGCGCGCTCGTGAGCGGCTGCACGAGCCTGCGCCACAAGTCGACGGACGAGCTCTGGAGCGAGAGCGACCGCCACTTCGACGAGGGGCGCTACGCCGACGCGCGGCCCTACTACGACGAGCTGCTCCGCCGGCAGGAGGAGGACGCGAAGGCCCGGCTCATGCGCGGCGTCGCGCACGAGCGCACCGGCGCCACGGGCGACGCGCTCGTCGACTACCAGCGCGTGGGCGAGCAGGGCGACGCGCGCGGGCTGCTCTACCGCGCCGACCTGAACCTCCGCATGGGCGACCTCGCGGGCGCGGAGGCCGACCTGACGCGCCTGCGCGACATGGGCCTCGGCGGGCGGGAGGTCGTCATGCACCTGACGCTCGTCGGGGTCCTGCGCCAGAAGCAGGGCCAGCACCTGCTCGCCGCGCAGAGCTTCGAGCGGGCGACGCGCGACGGCGCGAGCTTCACGGACCACGTCACGGCGCGCTGCGTGCGCGACGCCCACTACAACGCCGCCCAGAGCTACTACCGCCTGGGCGAGTTCGCGCGCGCCTACGAGCACATGCTCGCCTACGCGGGGCGCGCGGGGCAGGAGGGGGCCGTCTCCGGCGACGACGCCTACCTGCTCGGGCTGCTCGCCTACCTCTCGGGCGACTTCGACGCCGCCGAGGCCCACCTCGCCCGCGCGACCCCGGCCCTCGTGGCCGAGGGCGCCCAGGTGCTCGACGACCCGTCGTTCGGCGCCAGCGCGCGCCGGGAGGCCGTGCAGTGACCGCGCCCCGCCCCCGCCGCCTCCAGCCCCTGCTCGCCGCGCTCGCGCTCCCCGCGCTCGCCCCGGGCGCCCTGGCCCAGTCCCCGCGGCCCGTGCCGCCGCCGGCGCCCGAGCGCCCGCCCGCCCGCGAGGAGCCGACCGTCGAGGTGGCCCCGCTCCCGAACTGGTCGATCCGCAAGGAGGTCGACAAGCTCGACACCTCCATGCGCGAGTACTCGACGCTCCTCAGCTCGCTCTCGAAGGCGAGCAGCGAGCTGGGCGAGGAGTTCGAGCGCTACAAGAAGAACCCGCAGGACCAGGTGCTCGCGTCCTCGCTCGAGCGGAAGATGGCGCAGTACGCCGAGCGCGTGATGAAGGACTTCGACGGGGTCGTCGCCGACCAGGACGTCCTCGGCTCGAACTTCCGCGACCTCCAGCGCAAGCTCGTCGTGTTCTCGCGCCACCTGGGCGGGCAGTCGGCCGAGTACCGCCTGCGGCTCCAGGGCTACGAGACGCAGGCCAAGGCGCTCGAGAAGCGCCTCGTCGAGATGTCGGTGCGGATCAAGGAGGACCCGCCGGAGGACCCCGCGGCGCTGCGCGAGCTCAAGAACGAGTTCGCGGCCGAGTTCCGCCGCTACCGGCTCCAGGCCCGCTACGTGAACGGCTACCAGCGGCGCTACCGCAACTACGCGCAGCTCCAGAAGAACATGGAGCAGCTCGCGGGGCTGTTCTCGAGCCTGCACGGCAAGTTCAACGAGCTGATCGAGAACATGACGAACGAGCGGCAGTACCTGCAGGACTCCATGCGCCTGCAGGCCGACACGCTGCGGATCAAGCAGCTCATCCGCGACGGGATCCTCGGCTCGGAGCAGGCGATCGGCAACGTGGCCGAGAAGCTCGCGAACCTCTACCTCAAGGTCGACGCGTTCACGCAGGTCCACGAGCGGATCAACGCCGACCTGAACCGGTTCGTGCAGGGCCAGGAGGTCCTGCTCGACGTGACGCGCAAGATCGACGAGATCGGCGCGACCGGGGGGCCGATCGGGGACATCGGGACCGACATGGAGAAGGCGATCGAGGCGTTCTACGGGCGGCGCGCCGGCGAGGACGGGCTGCTCGGGGTCGAGGAGCCGGCCGAGGCCGAGCCCGAGGGCGCGCCGGCGCCGGCGCAGGAGGGGGAGTGATGGTCACGGGACACCGCCCGCGCCGCGGCGCCGGGGCGCTCGGCGCGCTGCTGCTCGGGCTGTGCGGGACGGCCGCGGCCCAGGAGGGCGGGCTCCGGCCCGTCGACGAGGACCCGCGCCCGCCGATCCGCGACATCGGCGGCTGGCTCGGCGACGAGGGCGAGCCGGCCGCGCCGGCCCCCGGCGCCCGCCCGGCCGACGACCCGCTCGCCCCCGCGCCGGCCCCGCGCGCG
>JANJTH010000838.1 GCA_024711205.1 Planctomycetota bacterium
GCTCGATCGGCGCGACGACCGGGAGGCCCGCGAGCGCCGCGTCGATCCGGCGCGCGACGGCCGCGGCGTCCTCGGCCCCGCCCGGGCCGGGGAGGCCCCACTCGCAGAGGAGCGCCGCGCCGCCGGGCGGGAGGTCCTCGAGCCAGGCGGGCGCGCCGGGCTGACCCGCGACGGCGCGCAGGCACGCCCGGTCGAGCAGCTCGACGGCGCGGGCGCCGGCGCGGTCCAGGGCGTCGACGGCCTCGGCCGCCGCGCGCAGGTCGGCGAACCCGAGCAGCGCCGTGAGCGCGTCGGGCGGCTCGGGGACGGTCCGCAGCGTCAGCTCGGCCAGGAACGCGAGCGTGCCCTCCGCGCCGACGAGCAGGCGCAGGAGCGCGTCGGCCGGGCGCTCGAAGTCGACGAGCGCGCGCAGCCCGTAGCCGGTCGTGTTCTTGATCCGGTACTTCCGGTCGATCCGCGCCGCGAGGTCCGCGTCGGCGAGCACGCGCCGGCGCAGGTCCGCGAGCCCGGCGTGGACGTCGGGCCGCGCCGCGCGCAGCCGCTCGTCGGCCCCGGGGTCGCCCAGGTCGAGCGCGGCCCCGCACGCGAGCACGACGCGCGCTGCCTCGAGCGTGCGGTAGCTGCCGTCTCGGGTGCCGCAGCACATGCCGCTCGCGTCGTTGCTGACGATCCCGCCCAGCATGCAGGCGTCGAGCGACGCCGGGTCCGGCCCGATCCGCCGCCCGAGCGGGCGCAGGAGCGCGTTGAGCCGCCCGCCGATCACGCCCGGCTCGGCCACGACGCGCGCGCCCCCGTCGAGCGCGCGCGCGCCCTTCCAGCCGCGCGCCAGGTCCACGACTACCCCGGGGCCGACGGCCTGCCCCGAGAGGCTCGTCCCCGCGGCCCGGAACGTGAGCGGGACGCGCTCCGCGCGCGCGACCGCGAGGAGCGCCTGCACGTCGGCCACCGTCGCGGGTCGGGCCACCGCGCGCGGGACCACGCGGTACGGGCTCGCGTCGCGCGCGTAGGTGAGCCGGTCGACGACGCGCGCCGTGACCCGCCCCGGCAGCGCCGCCTCGAGCGCGCGGACGAGCGGGTCCGCGCCCGGCCCGCTGCTCGGAGCGGCGCCTGGTCCGACGGGCGCAACGCCCGGGCCCGCCGCCGGCAGGCGACGCGCGGGCGCCGTCACGCCGGGGCACTGTCCGGGCGGCCGGGCGCGCCGGGGGTCGCCGTGAGGCCCGCGCCCCGCCACGCTCCCGCGGTCATGCCGCGGCCGTGCCCTTCCGCCGAGGCCCAGCCACGGCTCCGCTTCGCGCCGCCCAGCCCGAGCGACGCGCGAAGCCTGAGCCGTGCGGATCGGCCGAGGGGAGGTCGGCCCTGTCCGGGCCGTGCGCGGCGTGGATCGCACGGACTGCCGTCGGCCCTCCCGGCCCCTCGCGCTCGTCCGCGGTCGCGGCGCGCGAGGTGAGCCGGAGGCTGGCGACGCCGCCGGCGGCCGAAGGCTGGCCTCGTCGCCCTCATGCCTCGCCGGCGGGTCGGGGGCCGTGCTCGCGGACCAGACGGTCCCATGCCTCGAGCCGCTCGTCGCCGCCCGGAAACATGCCCACGAGCTGCCGGCGCACGTAGTCCACGTCGAGCCCGGCCCCCTGGCGCGCGACGAGTCCGGCGAGGTCCACGAGGTCCTTCGGGCGGAAGAACAGCAGCTTGAACACGCAGATCGCCTCGGGGCCGAGGACGGGCACGTCCACGCCGCTCGGGTGCCGGACCCGCCGGATCGTGCGCTCGGCCTCGTCGTAGAACGGGATCGACGGCACGAACACGTCGACGCGGACGTCACCGCGGTAGGCGACCGCCACGGCGCCCTCGCGGCAGCGGGCGACGAAGCCGGCCCGGTCCTCCTCGGTCCAGGCCCGGCGGTCCGGCGCGGGCGTCAGGCCCGCGCCCTCGAGCAGCGCCTGCAGGGCTGGATACTGCGCCTCGCCGACGAAGACGTTGATGTCCGCGTCCTTCGTGCCGCGGGTCGTGCCCCACAGGCCGTAGGCGATCGCGCCGCCGATCGCCGCCTTCATGCCGTGCGCCTCGAGCAGGAGGACGACCTCCCGGGCGACGCGCGAGGCGTGCTCGAGGTCGGGCTGCTCGGTCACGCTCGACCGTAGGCGTAGCCGCGGGCGAGGCGCCGCACGACCTCCGCGAAGCTGGGGTGGGGCGGCTCGCGCTCGGAGACCAGCGCGGCCCGGTCCGGGCGCATGGACAACACGTCCGCCGCGGAGCGGCACACGGCGTCGACGACGCGCCAGCTCGCGGCCGAATCGAGGGCGCGGAGCTCGGCCACATCGCGCTCGACGGCCGCCCGCGGCGACGTCGCGTGGCGGGCCAGGAACCGCACCAGCGCGGGCTCCGGGCGCGCGCCCTCGGGCACCCGGAGCCCGCCGGCGCCATCCCGCGCCCCGCCGGCGTCCACGTCCCCTGCGCGCCCTTCGCCCACGCCCTTCGCCCTCCGCACGCACTCTGCTGGGGCATCCTACGGGAGCGACTCGGCATCGGTCCACGGCGGCTGGCCGGCGACGGCCGGTGCGTCCGCGACCGCCACGCTCGGAGCCCATTCCCCCCGACGTAGCGCGCCGGCACGCCGCGCGCGTCAGGTCCACTCCGCGCTCGGCCCCCGCCCGGCCGACCTCCCTCCGGTCGGTCGGCCCGGCACGGCCCTCGCGCGTCGTTCAGGCGCCCGGCGCGCCCACGACGACGCCGGCGCAGGGGCCGAAGCCGATCGACCGGAGGCCCGGGCGCTCGCAGCGGCCGCGGAGCGTGACCTCGTCGCCGTCCTGCAGGAAGCGCCGGACCTCGCCCGTGGGGAGCGTGATCGGCTCCTGCCCGCGCACGGTCAGCTCGAGCAGGCAGCCGCGGTGCTCCTTCGCGGGGCCCGAGACCGTGCCGCTCGCGAGCAGGTCGCCCGGGCGGAGGTTGCAGCCGTTGCTCGCGTGGTGCGCGAGCATCTGCCCGAAGCTCCAGTACATGTCGGCGAGCCGCCCGCGCGAGAGCCGGACCGGGGCCACGCCCTCGGCGCGCATCCGCGCGCTCGCGAGCCAGCACTCGACCGCGACGTCGAAGGCCCCCGCGCGCTGGTCGTCCGGGTCGTCGAGGTAGGGGAGCGGGCGCGGGTCGCCCGGGTCGCGCGCGAACGCCGGCGCGCGGAAGGGCGCGAGCGCGTCGAGCGTGACGACCCAGGGCGAGATCGTCGTGGCGAAGCTCTTGGCGAGGAACGGGCCGAGCGGCTGGTACTCCCACTTCTGCACGTCGCGCGCCGACCAGTCGTTGACGAGCACGAGCCCGACGAGGTGGTCCTCGGCCCGCGCGAGCGGGATCGGCGCCCCGAGCGCGTTGCCCGCGCCCACGAAGGCGCCCACCTCGACCTCGTAGTCGAGGAGCCGGCACGGCCCGAACGTGGGCGCGTCCTGGTCGTCGGCCTTCGTCTGGCCGTGGGGGCGGACCACGGGCGTGCCCGTGGGCACGATCGAGCTCGCGCGCCCGTGGTAGCCGATCGGGATCCACTTGTAGTTGGGCAGGAGCGGGTTGTCGGGCCGGAACAGGCGACCCACGTTCGTCGCGTGATGCACCGACGCGTAGTAGTCGGTGTAGTCGCCGATCGCGCAGGGGAGCCCCAGCTCGAGCCCGGCCTGCGGGAGGAGCGCGCGGGCGCGCAGCGCCGCGTCGTCGCGAAGCCGCGCGTCGTCGCGCTCGAGGAGCGCCGACACGGCGGCCCGGAGGGCCCGCAGGGCCGGGCGGCCGAGGGCGAACAGCGCGTTGCCGTCGCCCGAGGCCAGGGCGCGCTCGAGCTCGGGGTCGGCGAGCCCGAGCAGCGGGGCCACCGCGCCCAGGTCGAGCGCCTGGTCGCCGATCGCGACGCCGAGCCGCCACGCCTCGTCGGGCCGCCGGAGGCGCCCGAGGGGCAGGTTCTGGAGCGGGAAGTCGCTCGCGGGGTCCTCGGCCGACTCGACCCAGCTCCGGCGGGCCGGGTCGTGCGTCGCGTCGGTCTCGGTCGTGATCACGCGGGGCCTCTCTCTCGCGCGCGGGCGCAGGGTCAGATCGCGGGGGCCGCGTCGGCGAGCGCGACGTCCCCGCGCGCGGCGAGGAGCGGGTCGACGACCTCGCGCAGGTAGCGGCGGACCTGCTGCGGGGCGAGCCCGACGAGCCCCTCGGGCTGGACGAGCCGCTCGAGGTCGCCCGCGAGCGGGCCGAACAGCGGGTCCGCCGCGAGCGCGGCCCGGAACGCCTGGCCCGGCGACGGGGCCCGGCGGCTCGCGACGGCGTGCTCGCGGAGCGCCTCGTGGAGGGCCTGGCGGTCGCCGCCCCGGCGCACGCCGAGGACGAGCAGCTTCTCGACCGCGAGGAACGGCGCCTCGCGGTCGAGGAGCCCGGAGACCGCCTCGGCGTCGACCTCGAGCCCGCGCACGAGGTCGAGCGCGGTCCGCAGCGCGCCGTCGACGGCCAGGAACAGCTCGGGGAGCGCGACCCGCCGCGCGGCGCTGTCGTCGAGCGAGCGCTCGAGCCACTGCACGGCCGCCGTGTCGGCGAGCGCGTCGCGCCCGCGCTGCGCGAGGCGCGCCAGCGCGCACAGGCGCTCGGCCTTCATCGGGTTGCGCTTGTAGGGCATGGCCGAGCTGCCGACCTGGTGCTTGCCGAACGCCTCGCGCAGCTCGCCCGTGTGCGCGAGCAGGCGCGCGTCCGTCCCGAGCTTGTGGAGCGTGACGCCGACGCCCGCGAGCGCGTCCGCGAGCCGGGCCTCGAGCTTGCGCGGCGCGGTCTGGCCCGCGAGCCGCACGCTGCGCGTGAACCCGAGCAGCTCGGCCACGCGGCGGTCGAGCGCCTCGACCGCGTCCTCCGCCCCGAGCAGCTCGAGGAACGAGGCCTGGGTCCCGGTCGTGCCCTTGACGCCCCGGCACGGGAAGGTGCGCCAGCGCTCCTCGACGTCCTCGAGGTCGACCACGACGTCCTGGAGCCAGAGCGCCGCGCGCTTGCCCACCGTCGTCGGCTGCGCCGGCTGGAAGTGCGTGTAGCCGAGGCACGGCCGGTCGGCCTCGCGGCGCGCGAAGTCGGCCAGCGCGCGCACGAGCTCGACGAGCCGCGCGCGCACGAGCCCGAGCCCGCGCCGGATCAGGACCGCGTCGGCGTTGTCGGTCACGAACGCGCTCGTGGCGCCCAGGTGCAGGATCGGCGCCGCCTCGGGGCAGACCTCGCCCCAGGCCCGCACGTGGGCCATGACGTCGTGGCGCGTCTCGGCCTCGATCGCGGCCACGCGCGCCAGGTCGACCTGGTCGCGCGTCCGCCGCAGCGCCTCGACCTGGGCCCCGGTGACGGGGGCCCCGAGCTCGTGCTCGGCCTGCGCGAGCGCGATCCAGGCGTCGCGCCAGGCCAGCGCCCGCGCGCGCGCCCCCCACAGGGCGACCATGTCGCGCCCCGCGTAGCGGGCCACGAGCGGGCTCGTGTAGGCGTCCGGGTCGTCCTGCGCGGTCATCTCGAGGCTCCCGGGGGCCCGGCCCGGCCCCGGCGGCCCGCTTGTAGCACGCCCCTCCGCCGCGGGCCGCGGGCCCCGTGACAGCCCCGGCGCCCTCGCCGGTCGCGCGCCAAGGGGGCCTTCTCTCCGAACTCCACGGTCTGGCCCGTCCGTCTCCCGTCTTCCCTTGCCCTTGCCCTCCCTCCCCTCTTCTCCTCCCTCTTCCCTTCCCCCCTCCCCTCTTCTCCTCCCTCTTCCCTTCTCCCCTCTTCTCCTCCCCTCCCGCCGGCCCCGGTCCAGGCGATTCCGGATGCCCCCGGCGCCGGTTCGTGTAGGATCCCCGGCCAACCAGCCGTCGCGCGCGGGCCTCCCGCCTGCCCGCCCGGCCCGCCCCGCAGGCTCGCCCTACTCCCTTGCACCCCCTCGAGCGCACCATCCTGCGCGCCCTCGCGCGCCACGCCGACCCGGCGACGCCGGTCGTCGCCGCCTGTTCGGGCGGCGCCGACTCGACGGCCCTGGCCGCGCTCCTCGCCGCGGCCCAGGCCCGCGGCGCGATCGGCCCGGTCGTGCTCGCGCACCTCGACCACGGCGTGCGGGGGCCGACCGCTGCGGCCGCCGACCGCGCGGCCGTCGAGGCGCTCGGCCACCGGCTCGGCGTCCGCGTCGTGTGCGGCCGCGCCGACGCGCCGGCCGAGCGCGCGCGCCACGGGCGCGGCTCGCTCGAGGCCGCGTGCCGCCGGGTCCGCTACGCCTTCCTCGCCGACGTGGCCCGCGACGTGGGCGCGGCCGTCGTCTGCACGGGTCACACCGCCGACGACCAGGCCGAGACCGTGCTCCTCCGGGCGCTCCGCGGCGCCGGACTCCACGGGCTCGCCGGCATGCCGCGCCGGCGGCGGCTCGCGGCGGGCGGCCCGTGGCTCCTCCGCCCGCTCCTGCAGGTCGAGCGCGCGGCCCTCCGCGCGTACCTCGCGGCGCTCGACCTGCCCTGGGTCGAGGACCCGACGAACGCCGACCCGGCCTTCCTGCGCAACCGCCTGCGCGCGGCCGTCCTCCCCGGGCTGCGCCGCGACGTGAACCCGCGCGTCGACGACGCGCTCGTCCGGCTCGCGGCGACCGCCCGGCAGGCCGCGCGCGACCTCGGCCGCGCCGCTCGGGCCCTCCTCCGCGCGGCCGCCCTCCCGGGCCCCCTTCCGGGCTCCCTTTTGGACGAGGCGGGCTGGGACCTGGCCGCCCTCGCGGCCGCGCCGCCCGCCGTGCGCGCGCTCGCGCTCCGGCGCGTGGCGCGCCGCGCGTGCCCCGACCG
>JANJTH010000938.1 GCA_024711205.1 Planctomycetota bacterium
CCGCCGGACCGGGCGGCGCCCCGGCCGCCGGCGCCCGCCCCGGCCGCGGCCCGGGCGGCCCCGGGGACGCGGGCACGCCCAGGCGCGCGTCGAGCTCGGCGTGCGCGAGGACCTGCCGGGCGAGCCAGGCCAGCTCGCCGCGGGGGTCGGCGGTCACTCGTCGTCGCCCGCCCTGCCGAACATGTCGTCGAGGTCTTGCTCGACCTCGTCCTGCATGCCGCTCAGGTCGAGCTCCTTGAGCCCCTGCGGGAGCGGGGGCTTGCCGGGGAGCCCCGCCTGCTCGCCCGCGTCGGGCACGCGCTCGAGGACCGACGCCGTGGCCCACAGGTCGACCTTCTCCTTGAGCGCGAGCACGAGGCAGTCCGACGGGCGCGCGTCGATCCGCACCTCGTTGCGCTTGCCCGTCCACTCCTCGCGGCCGTCGACGCAGCGCTGCTCGAGCACGAGCGTCGCGCAGAACACGTTGTTCACGATGTCCGAGATCACGACCTGCTTGACCTTGATGTCGAACCCCGACAGCACGTAGCCGAGGAGGTCGTGCGTCATGGGGCGGGGCGGCGACTCCTCGTTCAGCTCGCGCACGAGCGCCGCGCCCTCGCCGGGGCCGATGAACATGGCGAACGTCTTCGACTCGTCGCCGAGGAGGACGCGGTACGTGCCCCCGCCGATCGGGCCGGTCACGTGCTTGATGCGGACCTTGCGGAGCGGCTCGGACATGGGCGGCATGGTGCCCCTCCCCCCCCGGGGTGTCAACGGGAGCGACCCCGCGCGTGACGGCGTGGGCCGGGCCGGTTCCGACGTGCAGGACCCAGGCCCCCCGCGCCAGCGCGCCCGCGGGGAGGACGCCCCGGGCCGGAGGTTCGTGCGAGACCGCTCAAGCAGTTAGCGCCATGGCGCGCTTGACATGCTCGGAGGGAGGCCCTAGAATCCGCGCCTCGCTCCGTAACCCCTTTCCTGGCAGGGGGGTTGGGCCGTTCGGGTCCTGGAGCTCGCACGACGGGGGACGCCATGGCTGCGGTCTGGGGCGTGGATATCGGCAAGTCGGCCCTGAAGGCCGTCAAGCTTCGCCGGACCAAGGAGGGCATGGAGGTCCTCGCGATCGAGCACATCGCCTACCCGCTCGGGGAGGACGAGGCGGACGCGAACGAGCAGGCGGCCGACGCGCTGCGGCAGTTCCTCGCCAAGCACAAGACGGGCGGCGACTCGATCGTGGTCGGGATCGCCGGGCTCCACGCGTTCAGCCGCCCGATCAAGCTCCCGCAGGCGCCGCGCGCGCAGCTCGAGCAGGTCGTGCGGCTCGAGGCCCAGCAGCAGATCCCCTTCCCGATCGCCGAGGTGAACTGGGACTGGCTCAAGATCGAGCGCGAGTACGCGCCGGGCGAGGAGGTCGACGTCGTCCTGTTCGCGACCCGGACCGAGCTCGTCGACGGCTTCCTGGGCGACCTGAAGCAGTCGGGCCTCCTCCCCGACGTCGTGACGATCGCGCCGCTCGCGATCTACAACTTCGTCCGCCACACGGACGTCGACCTGAGCGCGGGCGGCACGATCATCCTCGACATCGGGTCGGAACACACCGACCTCGTGATCGCCGACGGCGAGCGGTTCTGGATCCGCAACCTGCGGATCGCGGGCAACGACATCACGAAGGCGCTCGCCGAGCGCTTCAAGGTGCCGTTCGCGGAGGCCGAGAAGCTCAAGCACTCGGCCTCGAAGAGCGAGCAGAGCAAGAAGATCTTCACGGCCATGGAGTCGGTCCTCAAGGACCTGGTGGGCGAGATCCACCGCTCCGTGGGGTTCTTCAAGAGCCAGGCGGGCGACCTCGAGGTCAGCCGCCTCGTGCTCCTCGGCGACGGCGCCAAGCTGAAGAACATGACCAAGTACTTCAAGGAGCACCTCGGCTACGAGGTCACCCGGGTCGGCCAGCTCGGGGACCGCTTCATGCTCGACCCGGAGGTCGACCTCGACGTGCTCAAGAACCACCTGCTCGGGCTCGGGGTGGCGTTCGGGCTCGCGCTCCAGGGGATCGGCGAGGCCCGCTGCACGATCAACCTCGCGCCGCAGCAGATCCAGGTCCAGGCCCAGCTCCGCAGCAAGTGGCCGTTCGCCATGGCCGCGGCCGCGTGCAGCTGGGGCGCGCTCCTGCTCAGCCAGTACCACTGGGCGAGCGCGCGGGACCAGCTCCTCGAGACGGTCAAGCACACGGGTCGGGTCTCCGGCTACGAGTCGATCCAGGAGCAGGCCGCCGCGGCCGCGGACCTGGGCGATTTGCCGAAGCGGGGCGAGGCGCTCACGGAGCTGGGGGCCGGGCGCACGGTCGTGCTCGAGCTGCTCAACGTGATCGAGAAGCACCTGCCGCGCGGCAACGCCGCCGTGACCGACCTCTACAAGACGACCCCCGAGGCGTTCCGCGACCCGATCAACCGGCAGCTCCAGGCCTGGCAACAGCTCGCCGCGAAGGAGCGGCCGCACGACGCCAAGACCTTCCTGCTCGACCTGCGCATCGACCAGAAGGACGAGGCGGGGGCGGACGGCAAGCCGACCGGGCGGACGCTCTTCCGCGTCGAGCTGCGCGTCGCGAAGCCGCTGACCGAGGCGCTCCAGGGCAAGGCGTTCCAGGTCCGCGACCAGATCAAGGCGGAGCTCGTGCAGCCGCTCGTGAACTCGCTCGCCGGGGCGCCGTTCTTCGTGCGCGACGGCGAGCAGCCGCCGCGCTACGGCGAGGCGTTCGTGGGGACCCTCGTCGAGCTGTTCCAGCTCAGCCCCGGCGCGACGACGCCCGGGCGCGGGGAGCGGTTCGACTGCGTCATGGTGCCCGTGCGCTTCGAGGTCGGGCTGCCGCCGCCCAGGGCGGCCGAGCCGGCCAGCGCGCCGGCGGGGGAGGAGTAGCCGTGGCCGCGAGCCTCGACCCGAAGGAGCTCCTGCTCCGCAACAAGCTGCTCGTGATCGGCTACGTCCTCGCCCTCGTGCCGATCCCGCTCTGGTTCGTGCTCGTCGCGGGCGGGGTCAAGGGCCCCAGCTCGGCCGGGCGGGCCGAGAAGCCCGAGGACAGCTACAACGCGGCGAAGCGCGCGCTCAACCGCGCGAGCGGCAAGCTCAAGGACTTCCACCAGCGGACGCAGGAGGGCGCCGAGCAGCCGCTCCGCACGCAGGAGGACGTCACGCGGTTCGAGGCGACGAAGGCGCTCTACCAGAAGGAGCTCGCCGCCCTGGCCGCGCTGGTCAACGAGAAGGACGCGGGCCTCGAGCGCTGGTTCGAGGCCTTCTCCGGGACCAAGCCCGGCGAGCTGCCGAACGCGGCCGACTACACGACCGAGTACAACAAGCAGATCGGGCTGCTCTCCGAGGAGTTCAAGGACATCTGCGGGCAGGGCGCCGAGTCCATGCTGTTCGGGGAGCCGCCGTCGGGCCGCGACCTGCTCCAGGGGCAGAAGCGGTTCTGGGTCCAGCGGACCTGCCTCGAGGCGATCAAGGACGGCGGGGGCCCCAAGGCCAAGCTCGCCTCGAAGATCGAGTTCCCGCCGCCGCCCGCCGCCGCGGCGAAGGACTCGCGCTTCGAGGTGATCCCGGTCCGGCTCACGCTCTCGGTCCCGCTCGCCCGCGTCCCGGCCGTCGTCCGGTCGATGCTCGCCCGGCCGGTCCCGCTGCGCGTGACCGGCGTGCGGGTCGAGCCGCTGGCCTGGCTCTACGAGGACGCGAAGCGGCAGTTCAGCGTCGACGGGCGGGACCTCGTGTTCCTGCAGAGCGTCTACTCGGCGCGGTTCGACGACCAGGCCCAGTTCGGGAGCCTCGAGGGCTGGATCCCGGAGCCCCCGATCAAGCTCGAGCTGACGCTCGAGGCCCTCGACTTCAAGCGCGTCGAGGTCGAGGCCCCGCCTGCCGCCGACGCCGGCGAGGGCGGCGACGGCAGCGGCGGCGACGGCAGCGGCGGCGAGTAGTCATGGCCCCGCGGTGGAGAAGGGCCCTGCGGGCCGGGGCCGTTGCGGCCGCCCGCGCCGGCGGAGCTTGCGCGCTCCTCGCGTGCCTCGCGGGCTTCGCGCGCCCCGCTCCGACCTCCCCGGGGCGCGGCCCCTGGGAGGCGCCGTCGTCGCCCGACGGGCCTCGCCCGGCGGCGCCGGGCGGCTCGCTCCTGCCCTCGCTCGACCCTCAGCGCGTCGACTTCCCCTGCGACTCGCCCGCGGGGTCGCGCCCGGTCCACGCCCCCCCGCGCGACCTCACGGCCGACGCCTCGACCCCCGGGCAGGTGGCGCTCCGCTGGAAGTCCGACACGGCGACCGACCTCCTGATCTGCCGCCACGAGGTCTGGCGGCGGGCGGGCGAGGACGGGCCCTGGGAGCTCCGGCACACGGCCGGCCCCGGCGAGGTGGCCTGGGTCGACACGGCGGTCGTGGGCCGGACGCGCTATGCGTACAAGGTCGTCTCGGTCGCCGAGGTCGACCGGGACCACCCGGTCGTCCAGCTCCACGAGGTCACGCTCCCGGCCGACGAGGCCCGGCGTGCGTGCGTCCCCGTGGGGCCGGTCGAGGCGCGGCCGACCGAACTCGTCGTGCCGATCACGATCGTGCAGGCGGAGGGGAACCGCGCCGCGTCCGCCCACGTGCGGGTCTACAAGTGGGACCGCGCGCAAGGCAAGTTCGAGGCTCGAGCCTTCACGGTCGCCGTCGGCGCGCCGGTCGGGGGCCGGGCGAAGCTGCGCGGCGGGCGCGAGCTGGACTTCTCGACGGGCGCGGTCCTCGACGCCTGCTGGGTCGGGACGCGCCCGCACCGGCTCGGCCACGACGAGCGGCTCCAGTGGGTCCGCCTTCGCTTCTCCGACGGGACGACGGTCGAGACCAACGACAGGGACACGGCCACAGGCCTCGAGTAGCGCGTCGGCGCCGGCCCGACGCAGGAGACGACCATGGACCCCAAGCAGCTCGCGCTCGCCCACTTCGAGAAGGGCGTGCTCGCCGTGTTCGCCGGCTGGCTCCTCGTGAGCCTCGTCGGGCTCGCGAGCCCGCCCGACGACCAGTCGAAGAAGGCCGAGCTCGACAAGTGGATCCAGGCGATCCAGGCCCACATGGGCAAGGCCACGGTGCCGGAGCCCAAGGACCCGGGCTGGAACGAGCGCCTCGAGGCGCAGCTCGACGCCGGGCAGGTCCCGCAGGCAGGCACCTTCCCGGCCTGGGTCATGCACCGCCGCCCGGGCATGGTGTACTACGTGCCCGACAACACGCCGAAGTACAACACGAAGCACCAGCCGCCCGTGGACGTGACGGCCGACGCGTCGACGCGCGGCCGGGTCGTCGTGCGCTGGAAGCCGTCGCTCGAGAACGAGTACGTCACCTGCAAGTTCGAGGTCCAGCGCAAGAAGGGCGAGGCCGGCGAGTGGGAGACGGTGCACACGGCAGGCCCCGGTGAGACCGAGTGGGCCGACCTGAAGACCTCGTCGCGGACGAAGTACTTCTACCGCGTCGTCTCGCTCGCGGCGGCGGACGTCGAGAACCCGGTCGTGAGCAAGTTCGGCCTGACCGTGCCCGAGGACGAGGCGCGCAAGGAGAGCATGGAGGCGGGCCCGGTCGAGACGCAGCTCGAGGTCTACGTGCTGCCGATCACGATCAACCCGGCGACCATGGAGCGAAAGATCAAGGAGCCGGACGCGCAGGTCGAGGCCTACGTGCGCGTCTACAAGTGGGACGCGGCCGGGGGCAAGTTCGAGAACTACGCGTTCACGATCAAGGGCCAGTCGCCGATCGGCGGCAAGGTGAAGCTGCGCGGCGGGCGCGAGTTCGACTTCACGACCGGCGCCTCGCTCGACGACTGCTGGTTCGACACCCGGAAGCACAAGCTCGGGCACGACGAGCGGCTCCAGGTCATCCGCATCCGGTTCACGGACGGCTCGACCATGGAGTTCAACGACAAGGACAAGCCCGAAGAGGTGCAGTAGGGCGCGGGGGGGGCGCCTCGGCGCCCTCGCCCCACCCCTCGCCCGCGCGCGACCCCGACCAGGCGAGGGCGGCCCCAGCCCCCCGCGGTGCCCCCCGTCGCCCGCATGGGCTCGCCTCGCGCCCGCATCGGCATAAGCACTTGTCGAATTGAGACTTGCGCCGTCATCGCCGAGTCATCGGCGAGTCACCAGCCAGAGCTGGGAAGCGCACGCTAAAGGCTTGGCCTGACACGAGCAACCTGCTAGAGTGACGCCGATTCTCGACGGGACCCGGTCCGCGCCCGGTTCCCTCGCACGGCGCTGGAAAAAGAGGCTTCTCCCATGCGGAAGTCGCAGGTCTCCTTCCCGATCGTCTCGGCTTTCGGCCTGTCGCTCGCCCTCGCGGGCTGCGCGGGCGAGGGCAAGCTGCCCGAGCAGGCGGCCCGTGACGGCGACCTCCAGGCTCCGGCGCAGGCGGAGCCGGCAGGCGAGGGTCCGAAGCAGGTCGCGCAGGCGCCCGCCGGGAAGCAGGGCGACGGGCCCAAGGCCTTCGGCCCCCCGCCCGACGAGCGCCCCGGCGCGGGCGGCGGCGGCGGCGGCGGCGGCGACAACCGGCTCGGCGACATCGCCCGCGAGCTGTCGCTCGAGGACCAGGAGCGCAAGGCGCTCGCCCAGAACTACTACCTGACCGGGAAGAACCTCTTCCAGCAGCTCCGCTACCGCGAGGCCGCGAACAACCTCCAGCGCGCCGTGGACCTGAACGCGGACCACGCCGAGGCCCGGCAGCTCCTCGACCGCGCCGGCTGGATCCTCGGCGACCGCAAGGCCGAGTACCGCGACTCGGTGCGCACGATCGTCGAGGAGCGCCAGGCCCGGATCCACCAGGCTCGCGTCGAGATGGAGCGCCTGTTCACCGAGGGCGAGCTGCTCATGGAGCGCCAGCGCTACGAGGAGGCGCAGCAGCGCTTCTCGCGCGTGCTCGAGGCCGTGCGCTGGTTCCCCTACGACATCAACCGCGAGGGCCTGCGCGACCGCGCCGAGGCGCGGATCACCGAGGCCAAGCGCATGGCCGAGGAGCAGGAGCGCCGGCGCCGGCAGATGCTCCAGGAGGCCGCCCGGCAGGCCGCCGAGCACGAGAAGGCGAACACGCGCCGCTACATGGAGGCGACGCTGAAGGCCCTCGTCGCCGACGCGAAGGAGGCCCTCCGCGTCGAGAACTACGACAAGTGCGAGCGGCTGTGCCGCGACATCCTCGAGCGCCGCCCGGACCACGCCGAGGCGCTCCAGCTCCTCGAGCTCGCCAAGGAGGAGCGGCGCCGGCGCGAGATCGCCCGGACCTACCGCGAGCGCGTCGAGAACTGGCGGCGCCAGTTCGAGTGGGTGGACGCGTCGGCGATCCCCTACCAGCAGATCCTCCAGTTCCCCGGGCGCGCCGAGTGGTCGGAGATCGCGGCCCGCGAGCTCCCGATCGTCGAGCAGCTCGCGCGGCGCCGCGGCGGCCCGTCGGAGGAGGTGGCGGAGATCAACCGCCGGCTCGACTCGCAGCCGATCACGCTGAACTTCGACCAGACGCCCTTCGACGAGGCGATCAACTTCCTGCGCGACATCACGGGGCTCAACTACGTCCTGTCGCGGGAGGCGGCGGACATCGTCGAGAACGAGCAGGTCACGGTCAGCCTGCGGCTCCGCAACATCAAGCTCAAGAACGCGCTGAACCTGATCCTCGCGAGCCACGAGTCGCTCACGTACCGGATCGAGAGCGGCGTGATCAAGATCGGCACGAAGACGGACCAGGCCGAGCAGCTCTTCCTCGAGTTCTACGACGTGACCGAGATCGTCACGACCCCGCCGGACTTCCCCGCGCCCGAGCTCGGGCTCACGCTCGCCGCGAACGCGGGCGGCGCGGGCGGCGGCGGCGGCGCCGGCGGCAACAGCATCCTCTCGTTCGGCGACGAGGAGGAGTCGGCCGGCGTCAACATCGACTCGGACAAGCTGATCGAGCTGATCGACAGCAAGCTGGGCGAGGACAGCGACGAGGGCTCGGTCGAGTTCTCGGCCGGGATCCTGATCGTCCGCAAGTCGCTCTCGGCGCACGACAAGATCATCAAGCTGCTCGAGGCGCTGCGCCGGACGGTCGGCGTCATGGTCACGGTCGAGGCCCGGTTCATCCAGGTCCAGGACAACTACCTCGAGCACGTCGGGATCGACTTCTCGAACCAGGACCAGTTCCAGGTCCCCGCCGGCCAGCCGGCCGCGGGCCAGCCGATCGACGGCTTCGGCACGATCCAGAGCCCGCGCGGCCAGCAGGGCCCCGGCCGCGTGGCCGTCGGCTACGCCTACACCGACGCCCAGGGCCAGTCGAACTACCGCGGGTCCATGGTGAACGCCCTCTCGTCGCTCGCGCCCGCGGGCCTGCCGTTCAACATCACGCCGAACGGCGGCATCGCCATGCAGTTCAACTTCCTCGACACGTTCCAGATCCAGGCCATGCTCGAGGCGGTCCGCAAGACGCAGAAGGCCCGGCTCGTGAACGCGCCGCGGATCACGGTGTTCAACGGCCAGCGCTCGCACGTCCTGAACATCGCGCAGCGCGCGTACATCCAGGACGTCGAGGTGAGCCAGACGGGCGTGATCCCCGTGCTCAACCCGGTGATCGGCGTGCTCAACACGGGCGCGATCCTCGAGGTCCGCCCGACGGTGAGCCACGACCGGCGCTACGTGACGCTCGAGGTCAAGCCGACGCTCGCCAACGAGCTCCCGGCCCGGATCCCGGCCCCGGTCACGCTCGCGGGCGGCTTCACGTCGATCCCGATCGAGCTGCCGATCATCACGATCCAGCGCCTCCGCTCGACCGTGACCGTCCCGGACGGCGGGACCGTGCTCCTCGGCGGGCTCAAGAACTACGACGAGTTCGAGGGCATGAGCGGCCTCCCGATCGCCATGCGCCTGCCCCTGGTCGGCAACCTGTTCCGCCGGCAGGCCTTCCACGAGCTGAAGGCGAGCCTCGTCGTGCTCCTCCGCGCGGACATCACGATCGCCCGCGAGCAGGAGCAGCAGACCTTCGGGCGGAAGTAGCGAGGAGGCCCTTTGGGCCTCCTCACACGTTCGAGCAGGGATCGGTTGGGTGACGAGGGCTCGGGGGCGCGCTGCCCACCGGGCCGCCCACGTCCCGCCTGCGAGGCCTCCCGTGCGGCTCCAGGCGCGCGTGGCGGTGCGCCGTCGCCGCAGCTACGCCTTGGCCGCGCTGCGGCCGCGGTCGGTGGACCCTGGCGGCCAGGTCCGGTAGAACGTGACCCACGCCGGGCTGGCCCCGGCGGGCCTCGTCGCGTCGAGGCGACGACGGTCCGCGACTTCGCGGGAACTCGGGGGGCACCTCGAGGGTGGAGAGCTGCATGACCGGAAGCACGCGAACCCTCCCGAGCGGCTGGCTCGGGCTCCTGGGCGCCGCAGGCGCCTCCCTCCTGCTCGTCCCGGCCCGGGCCGACGAGCTCCACTTCAACGACGGGACGTCCATGACCGACGTGACCGTCGCCGAGGCGAAGACCGACCGGGTCAAGTTCAAGCTCGGCGCCTCCATGCAGGAGCGGCCGGCCGCCGACGTGCGCCGGATCGTCCCCACGGGCGACCAGTCGATCGGCTACGGGCTCAAGCTCTTCAACGAGAACGGCGACCCGGCCCGGATCGAGAGCTACTTCAAGCGGGCCCTCGAGCGCAGCGACGCGCCCATGAAGCCCTACGCGCAGTTCTTCCTGGCCGAGCACTACGAGAAGCAGGGGGACGCGGCGAAGGCGGTCGAGGCCTACGGCCAGGTCGCCACGATCGACAAGTCGCACTTCTACGCCCCCGTGGGCCTCGACCGCGCCGCGCAGCTCCTGCTCCGCGCGAACCAGGCGGCGCAGGCCGAGCAGCGCCTCGCGCGCCTCGCGTCGGGTGAGTTCGGGGCCGCCTGGAAGGACCGCGGCCAGTACGGACAGGCGCGCGTGCTCTTCGCCCAGGGCAAGCACGCGGACGCCCGCAAGGTCTTCGCCGACCTCGAGCGCGGCGCGAGCTCGCCCGAGCTCAAGGCGCTCGCCATGTGCGGCGAGGCGCACGGCGCGCTCCTCGCCGGGCAGGCCGAGCCCGCCAAGCGCAAGTTCCAGCAGGTGCTCGGCGACAAGAAGAACAAGCCCGAGGCCCTCGGCTGGGCCTGGCGCGGGCTGGGCGAGGTGCAGCGCAAGGCCGAGCCCGAGGAGGCCCTCCTCTCGCTCCTGCGCTCGTTCCTGCTCTACCCGAGCAACCCCGAGGCGGGGGCCGCGGCCCGCGCGGCGGCCGAGGTCACCCGCGACGCCAAGCTCGGCGGCGAGCAGCGCCTGCAGGCGCTCGCGTCGAGCCCCATGGGCTGGGGTGACTACGCGGGCGACCAGCCGACGGCCGAGCTCGTGCGTCGGACGCTCCAGCAGGTCTCGGCCGCCCTCGCCCGGAAGATCGCCCCGGGCCTCGCGAACAAGGCGAGCGGGACGGAGAAGGCCGAGCTCGAGTTCCTCGCGGCCGACGCGCTCAAGTCGGTCGCGCAGGCGAGCAACGACGTGAACCTGCTCGCCGAGTACGAGCAGCTCCTCAAGGCCCTCCAGGCGAAGTACCCGAACCACGGGCGCGCCGCGCTGGCCGGGATCGACGGGTTCATCGCGGCCAAGGACCGCGCGCTCGCCGTGATCGCCCAGGCCAAGGAGGAGTCCGAGACCGCGAAGCAGCAGAAGCTCATGGACGAGGGCCGCGCGCTGTTCCGCGACAACATCGAGCCGTTCAAGGCCACGATCGCGGACCTGACGAAGCAGGCCCAGGCGCTGATCGACAAGGAGGTCGCGGGCGAGCTCAAGGACCCCAAGCAGCAGGAGGAGAAGTACGAGCTCGAGTACCGGCGCGACCTGGCCGAGTTCCTCCTCGCCGAGGCCTACTTCAGCTACGCGCTCACCTTCGCGGAGAAGGACGAGGGCCGGGCGAAGAACCTCCGCGAGGCGGCGAAGGGCTACGAGCACCAGATCATGAACCGGGGCCAGTTCCCGAACCTGCTCTACTTCGCCTACGTCGGCCGGATCGACTCCCAGCTCGAGCTCGGCGAGCTCGACGAGGCGATCCGCAACGCCGAGGAGCTGAGCTACGTCGAGCCCCCCTACCTGCCCGAGGACCCGCAGCAGCGCCAGAACATCGTCAACCTGACGAAGGACGTGTGCATCCGCTCGTTCATCGCCTGGATCAAGGCGCTCGTCCGGGCGGGCAAGTTCCAGGAGGCGGTGGCCGCGGCCGAGCAGATCGACCAGCGCCCCTACGGGAAGGGCTGGCAGGACCACTCCATGGGGATCCTGTTCACCTTCGAGCGCGCGAAGGCGCTCGCGGGCGCCGGCCAGGGCGCGACGGCGTCGGGCGACCTGTGGGCGATCGTCCAGAAGAGCATGCAGGCCCCCGAGGCCGAGAAGATCCCCGGGCTCGGCATGACGCGCCTGGGCGCCGGCGCCTGCCGCGCGCTCTCGGAGCTCGCGGACGTCACGGGCGGCGAGGTCTACGCGCCCGAGGTCCAGTACCACGTGGGGATCGGCTACTTCCTGCGTCAGCGCCAGGACCTCGCGATCTCGGCCTTCAAGGGCGTGCTCACGGCCGCGCGCACCCCCGAGGAGCGCGCCGAGTGGATCCCGAAGGCCGTCGAGCAGATCGGGAAGCTCCTGTTCGAGCAGGAGCGGTTCCTCGAGGCCGCGATCGCCTACGAGACCGTGTTCTCCGAGTTCCCCGACCACGAGAAGGCCACGCAGGCGGTGAACATCGCGCTCTCGGCCTCGAAGCGCGCGGTCGAGCAGTTCGGCGAGGACCCCAACAGCCGCTCGACGCCGCTGGCCGGCTTCTACCGGCGGATCGAGCAGGTCGCCGCGGGCGACCCGACGCGCGGCCCGCAGATCATCATGAACCAGGCCGCCGACATGCAGCGGAAGGAGCAGTGGGTCGCCGCGGCGCAGAAGTACCTCGAGGTGCCGCAGGAGGTCGAGGTCGAGGGCAAGAAGCGGCAGGTCCCCTTCTTCGCGAACGCGATCTCGAACGCGGGCTACTGCTACGCGCAGGCCTTCAAGAAGGAGAAGAAGCCCGAGCACCTGACGCAGGCGCGCGAGTGCCTGGCGCGCGCCGCGAAGCTCGCGAAGGAGCGCGGCGACCAGGACTCGCAGTCGCTCGCCTGCTTCTACCTGGGCGAGCTCGAGAACGACAACGACCGGCCGCAGGAGGCGCTCGCCGCGCTCGCGCCGTTCGACGCCGAGCTGGCCCAGACGACGAAGTACATCGTCCGGGCCCGCTTCCAGCAGGCGCAGGCCTACCTCGCGCTCGGCAAGCCCGACGCGGTCGAGAAGGCCGAGGCCGCCTGGAAGCTGGTCGAGAACCTCTCGAGCGACGCCTACTACGGCCGGTTCGCCTACTTCCTGGCGAACGAGCTGCGCCGCGCGTCGGGCGACAAGCTCAAGGCCGACCCGGGGGCCATGGACGAGGCCCGGGCGCTCCGCGCCAAGGCCGGGCGCTACATCAAGGCCTGGTTCGACAGCTCCGAGAAGGAGGGCCTCAAGGCCGCGCACTACTTCTGGGCCGGGAACCTCATGTTCGCGGGCGGGCTCTACCGCGAGTGCGTCACCCTCTACGAGGAGTGCCTCGGGCGCTTCCAGCCGCCCGCGCCGGACGGCCGGCCCAAGACGACCGACGAGATCGGGAGCTTCGACGTGGCCCGGGCGAACCTCGGCTACTCGCTCGTCATGGCCGGGGACGCGAAGAAGGGCCTCGCGGTCCTGGGCGGGCTGCGCGACACCCTCGACGTGTGCGCCCGCGACGGCGCGCTGCTCGCCCGCGGCACCTTCAAGGGCCGCGAGCTGAAGGGCCCCTTCACGATCAAGCTGAACCAGCGCGAGGTGAAGCAGCAGGTCTGGTTCACGGCGGCGGAGGTCGGCGGCAAGGAGGTCCTGTTCTTCGACACGGCGCCACCGCGGGGCGCGGACGACGAGTTCCGCGGCGTCGAGGGGACCGCGCCCAAGGAGTACCAGCCGAGCGACGAGCGGGTGCTCAAGCGCCCGCTCCAGCGCGAGTACCTCGTCGTCGACGGGATCGCCCGCGCGACCTGGGCCCTGTGGCTCGCGGAGAAGGACAAGAACTTCCTGGCCAAGGACGTGGCGGCGGCCTGCAACGAGCTGCGCTACGTCGTCCGCGGCCTGAGCGAGTCCTACTGGCGCAGCCTGGCCGGGAGCACGCAGCTCGAGCCGGCCGATCACGCCATGCGCGTCTGGACCGCGGACGTCCTGTTCCTGCGGATCAAGCAGGCGCAGGAGAAGTGGCGCGAGGTCCTCTCGGACATCGTCCAGATGGAGAAGCTCGGCAAGCTCGACGGCGCCCCCGCCCCGATCAAGGCCGAGCTCGCCGAGATCAAGCGGGAGTCGGAGGCGCGGCAGTGACGACCATGGCGACCAGCCGACGGGCGACGATCGAGACCCGGACCGGAGCCGCGCTCCACACCACCCTGGCGGCCGGGCGCGCGGGCGCGCTGCGGGCGCTCCTCGTGCTCGCGGGCGCGCTGGCCGTGGCCGGCCCGGCGCAGGCGCAGCCGCGCGGCCGCGGG
>JANJTH010000054.1 GCA_024711205.1 Planctomycetota bacterium
GGGGAGGTCAGCCGCGCCCATGGCCCTCGCCGGGCGACGTGGCCGCGGCGCGCGCGGCCGCGCCCGCGCGGCCCGGGAGCTCCCCGCACCTCCCCCGACCTGCGCCCGGCGGACCGCCGCCCGGTCGGCCGCTCAACGGAGCCGCTCGAGCTGGAACGCGAGCGCGTCGTCGACGAGGTCCTTCGAGCAGCGCGCGGCGAGCGCGCGCGCGTCGCCGCCGCACAGGTCGTCGAGCACGTGGCGCGCCCACTGCCAGGCCCACACGTAGTGCGTGAACGCCGGCATGCCGCGCCCGTAGCGGCCGGGCGCGTAGAGCCGACCGTAGTCGCCCTCGGGCCCGAGCGCGAGCTCCTCGCGGACCACCCGGTCGACGAACGGGCCGTGCTCGAGCACGCGCGCGAGCGAGTCCTCGGTCTGGTACGCGTAGTGCCAGGGGTCCTCGCCCGGGTTGAGCAGCTCCGAGACGACGCACGCGAAGCCCTCGTTGAGCAGGTGCTCGACGACGGGGAGGTGCTCGACGAAGTCGTCGTGCGTCATGTCGAGCGAGAGCCCCCAGCCCGCCCAGACCTCCGGGCGCGACTCGCGCACGACGTGCGTGAGCTCGTGGCTCTCGAGCACGTCGAGGTAGGCCCCGCGCCCGTGGCTCTCGTCGACGCCGAGGTAGACGACGTGCTTGCCGCGGTCGAAGCGCGCGTAGCCGTCCATGCGCGTGAAGGCGCCGAACAGGACGACGTCGCCCTCGAGCGTGAGCCCGAACAGCTCCTCGACGCGGCCGAGCTGACGGCGCAGGCGCGCCTCCTCCGCGGCCGGGTCGAGGCGCAGCGTCTCCTCGCGGTAGATCGACCAGTTGAGCCCCTCGACGGCCCCGTACAGGCGGTCGGCCCCGTCGTCGAACGGCGTCCCGATCGAGCCCACGAGGGGCGCGAAGTACTCCGCGGCGAAGGCGGCCCGGGAGGGCCTGGCCTCCCAGCGGCGCAGGCAGTCGAGGAGGTGCGGGAGATGGTTCGTGACGCGCATGGGAGGAGGTCATAGCACGGTGGACCCGCGAAGGAGGCGCCGGCCCGGGCCGAGCGCGCCGGGGCCTCGCGCGGGCGGGCCGAGCGCGGAGCGGGCCTCGAGCGGGCCGGGCCCACCGGCCCCGCCGCCCGCGTCGCCGGGGCGCCCCCGCTCGCGGCAAGGCGCTGCCAATATGCACGTTATGACCATGCCAGCCCGATCGTCCGGTTCCGGGGGGGCGGCGGCTCCCATGAGTCGAGGGGCCCTGGCCCCCGGATGGTGACCCATGCGCTCCGACCGCCCCCTCCGCGCGCCCCTCCTCGCCGCGACGGCCCTGGTCCTGCTCGGGCTGGGCGGCCCGGCCCGGGCGCAGGCCGCGAGCCCCGACGCCGTGTCGCAGGCGATCGACAAGGGCGTCGCGTGGGTCCGCGCGCGCCAGCAGCAGGACGGGTCGTTCCGCGACCACTGGTTCGGGCAGGGCTACAAGGCGGGCGAGACGGCGCTGGCGCTCCTCACGCTGCTCAAGGCGGGCGTCGCGCCCGACGACCCCGCGATCGCGCGCGGGTTCGACTGGCTGCTCGCGCAGCCGACCCAGCGCGTCTACGACGTGTCGGTCTCGGTCCTCGCGCTCGAGGCGCGCTACACGCCGCCGCCCGACCGCTCGATCCAGGACGCCGCGCCGCTCGCGACGCAGATCCGCCAGCGCTTCGCGAAGGTCGCCCCGCCGCGCGACCGCAACTGGCTCGCGCAGGCGGTCCAGTTCCTCCTCACGCACCAGGACGCCTCGGGCGTCTGGAAGTACCCCTTCTTCGGCGAGCCCGACGTGTCGAACGCGCAGTTCGCCGTCCTCGCGCTCAAGGCGGCCCGGCGCATGAGCGTGAAGGTCCCGAAGGACCCGTTCGTGAAGGTCGCGGAGTACCTGCTCCGCCACCAGGAGGGCGAGGGGCCCGACGTGCCCACGTTCCCCGTGCCCGCGGCCGACCAGCCGATCCAGGGCCTCCACGACCGGCGCGCGCGGGCCGAGGCCCAGCGCCGGGCGCGCGCGGGCGGCCAGGACGGCGGGACGAAGACGCGCGACGGGGGCGAGGAGCTCGAGAGCCGCTCGCGCCTGGCCATGAAGGCCCGCGGCTGGGCCTACCGCCCCGGGCAGGTCCCGCGGGGGAGCATGACGGCCGCGGGGCTCGCGATCCTCGTGATCGTGAAGGACGAGCTCGAGGACATGCCGCGCTACGACGAGAAGCTCGGGCCGGCGATCGACCGCGCCCTGCGCGACGGCGCCGCCTGGATCGCCCAGCGCTTCCGCGTCGACGCGCACCCCGGGGCCGAGCCGGACTGGCTGTTCTACTGGCTCTACACGCTCGAGCGCGCGGGCACGCTCCTCGCCGTCGACCGGTTCGGCGGCCGTGACTGGTACCGCGAGGGGTCGCAGGTGCTCCTCGGGCGCCAGCAGGGCGACGGCCGCTTCCTCCAGGACGGCGGGAGCGGCGAGCGCGACGGCGAGCTCGCGGGCACCTGCCTGGCGGTCCTGTTCCTCAAGCGCTCGACCGTCCCCGTCGTCCAGCGCGTGCGCACGGGCGGCGAGCCGCCGGCCGCGGCGGGCGGCCCGCGCGTCGAGCGGCGCCCCGACGGGCTATGGGACGTGACGTTCACGCTCCGCGCGGCGCCCGGCCAGCGCGTCGCCGTGGCCGGCAGCTTCAACGGCTGGAGCCAGGACGCGGCCCCCTGCGCCGACCGCGGCGAGGGCACGTTCGTGGCGACGCTCACGCTGCCCGCGGGCCGACACACCTACAAGTTCGTGGTCGACGGCGCGAGCTGGCGCCCGGACCCCGAGAACCCGCGCGGCGACCCCGACGGGCACGGCGGGCAGAACTCGGTCCTCGAGCTCGAGTAGCGGGCGGGCGCCGCACGCGGCGGCGAGGGCCCCTTGACGGCGCGGGCGCGCTCGCGCATGACGGGCGCTCGCGCGCGCCGACCGGCTGGAGCCGGGAAGGACCCCGGCCCCGGACGCCTCGGCGCGGGGCCAGGTCGGCGCGCGCGCGAGGGGGCTGCGCATGCGGAGCGGGCGTTCGGTCGGCTGGGGTCTCGTCGTGCTCGGGCTCCTGGCGAGCTCGGGGGTGTCGCGGGCCGAGGAGTGGGTCGAGCTGGGGAGCCGGCGCGTGGCCGAGGGCGCGGAGAAGGACACGATCCCGGTCGCCGCGGCGCAGGCGGGGACCGGGCGGTTCGACGCGATCAAGCTCGAGGTGCAGGAGCGCGGGATCGAGCTGCTCGACCTCGAGGTGCACTTCGGCAACGGCGAGCGGCAGGACGTGGCCGTGCGCGCGCAGTTCCGCCCGGGCGAGTCGACCCGCGTGATCGACCTCGAGCGGTCGGACCGCGTGATCGAGCGCGTCGTGCTCGTCTACCGCGCGCGCGGCCGGCGCGACGGCGCGCCGATCGTGCGCGTCCTGGGCCGGCGCGCGGGCGCCGCCGCCCCGGCCGAGCGCTGGGAGGACCTCGGCGAGCGCGTCGTCGACTTCGGGGCCGAGCGCGACACGATCCCCGTCACGGCGCGCGAGGGCCGCTTCCGGCGGATCCGGCTCGAGGTCACCGACAACGGGGTCGAGGTGCTCGACCTCGACGTGCGGTTCGTCGACGGCTCGAAGCAGGACGTGGCCGTCCGCGAGCACATCGCGGCCGGCGGGCGCACGCGCGCGATCGACCTCGAGGGGGCCGCGCGGGCGATCCAGCACGTGGGGATCACGTACCGGACGCGCGGCGCCCGCCAGGGCAAGGCGCGCGTGAAGCTGCAGGGGCTCCAGGCCGAGGGCGCGGCCGCCGCGCCGGCCGCGCCGCGCGGCGGCGAGCCGCGCTGGGAGCTCCTCGGGCGGCGCGAGGTCGCGTTCCGCGCCGAGCAGGACACGATCCCCGTCACGGCGAGCGAGGGCCGGTTCCGGCGCCTCCGGCTCGAGGTCGAGGGCAACGCGATCGAGGTGATCGACCTGCGGGTCACGTTCGGCAACGGCGACGAGCAGGACGTGCAGGTCCGCGAGCGGATCGCCGCGGGCGGCTCGACGCGCGCGATCGACCTGCCGGGCGAGGCCCGCGTGATCCGCAGCGTGCGCCTGCGCTACAAGACCGAGGGCCGCGACGCGCGCGGCCGCGCGACCGTGCGCCTGTTCGGCGCCGACTGAAGACCGGGCCGGCGGCGGCCGGGCGGGTGGTGGGCGGCCCAGGCGCCGCTCACCGCCCGCGGAGCAGGCTCCGCAGCGCGCGCACCCGGTCCGACTCGAGCTGGAGGCGCGGCGCGAGGCGATCGCCGCGGAGGTCGGCGATCGTGAGCTTGTGCCAGCCGAGGCGGCGCGCCGTCTCGAGCGGGCGCGGGCCGAGGCCGCCGAGCAGGAGCTCGCCCGCGCTCGCGCCCTCGCCCGGGGCGCGCGCGAGCCGGGCCAGGTCGACGGCGCGGGCCGGGTCGCGCGGGTCGCGCTCGACCCGGGCCCAGCGCCGGGCGGCGCCGAGCGCGTCGAGGTCGAGCCCGACCGTGACGTGGCCGGGGCCGTAGGCCGTGAAGGCCCGGGGCGCGAGCGTGGGGGGCGCGGCGCCCGCGGCGAGCCAGACGTCGAGGCGCCGCGCGAGGTCCGGCGCCGCGCCGCGCGCGGCCTGCACGACCTCGGGGTGGCGCGCGAGGAGCCCGCGCACGGCGTCGGCGTCGAGCCGGGTCGCCGCGAGCGGGTCACGCGCGAGGCGGGCCGGGTCCGGCCCCGACGCGCCGGCGTCGCCCCCGGCGGGCGCCGGTGTGGCCTCGGGGCCGCCGCGGGCGTCCCCTGCGCCCGCGCGCCCGAGCGTCGCGAGCGCGTCGTCGTAGGCGCGCTCGAGCGCGCCGGGCGGCAGGTCGGCCAGGGCGCGCTCGAGCCCCGGC
>JANJTH010000110.1 GCA_024711205.1 Planctomycetota bacterium
CGGCCAGGGCGCGGGCCCGCGCAGGTACACGAGCCGCAGGGCGTCCGGCGGCCCGCCGCGCGCCGCCCCCCGCGCCGTGGGCTCGTCGAGCGCGAGGTGGCCCGCGCGCGAGACGGCCTCCGTCGCCGCCGCCTGGGCCGCCGCCGGCCCGCGCAGCCAGGCCGCCCGACCGTCGACGCCGTTCGTCGGGTCGGACATGGCGTCCGCGTCGTAGCGGCGCGGCGGGCGGTGGACCTGCTCGGCCCCGCGCTGGAACGCGCGCAGGAGCCGGCCCTCGGGCGTGTCGGGGAAGAGGAGCGCGCGCAGGCGCGGGGGCCCGGCGTAGCCCGGGTGCCGGTCGCCCACGAGCTGGTGCGACGCGCCGTAGCGGGCCGCCTTGAGCAGCAGCGCGCCCGGGTCCTCGGGCGCGTGGTGAACGACGAGCTCGGGCGCGCAGCGGATCGGCCCGAGCCCGGCCGCCGCGAGGCGCAGCCCCAGGTCGAGGTCCTCACCCCCGACCGGGAGCGGCAGCGCCGCGAAGCCGCCCAGCGCCTCGAAGGCCCCACGGCGCATGACGAGGTTCGTGGACGGCGCCCAGCGGACCCAGCCCACGCGCCGCGGCGCCGCGTAGGGTCCGTCGAACAGCGCGGCCCAGGCCCGCTGGAGCGGGTCGTCGCCCGGGTCGCGGAGCGTGAGCCCGCTCCAGGCGTGGACGTCCGGCTCGCGCGCCGCGCGCTCGGCCACGCGCGCGAGGTGGTCCTCGGCCACGCGGCAGTCGTCGTCGACGAACACGAGGACGTCCCCGCGCGCCGCCGCGGCCGCCGCGTTGCGCCCCCCCGAGGCCGTGCCCGCGGGGTTCGCGACCCCGCGCACCGCGAGCCCCCCGCCGCCCGGGTCGAGCGCCCCCGCCCCCGGCGCCTCGCCCACGACGACGTCGAGCGCCCCCTCCACGCGCGCGGCCGCGACCTCGAGCGACGCGAGCAGGCGCGCCAGGCTCGGCCGGCCGATCGTGGGGACGCAGACGGACAGCGCGGTCACGCCCGCGATCCTCGCCGAGCCCGCGCCCAGCGAAGCTCCCCCCGTTCCCGTTCCCGCGGCTCGCGCCACCCCGGGCCTCTCCCTGGCGCCCTCCCCTCCCGCGACAGCTTCTCCCCTGCCCTTGCCCTTGCCCTCCCTCTTCTCTCCTCTCTTCCCCTCCCTCTTCTCCTCTCTCTTCCCTCCTCTCTTCCTCTCCCTCTCCCTCTTCTCCCCCCTGCTACAACGCCCCCCGCCATGCGCGACTTTGCCGCCGAGCTCGCCGACACGCCCTGCTGGAACCGCGAGGCCGAGCACAACCGCGTCCAGCGCGGGGTGCCCGACGTCGACATAGCGCTCCAGAACCGCGCCGAGCTCCTCCTCCTCTGCCAGTGGATCGAGGCCAAGCGGATCCGCTCGTACCTCGAGATCGGCGTCTGGACGGGCCGCCTCCTCTCGACGCTGCACCGGCTGTTCCGCTTCGACCGGGTCGCCGCCTGCGACCTGGGCTGGGCGGAGGACCGGGGGCTCTCGATCTCGCTCCCGCCCGAGTGCGCGTTCCTGCGCGGCGACTCGCTCGGGCCCGAGTACCAGACCTGGCGCTCCGCCCTAGGCCACGTGGACCTCGTGCTGATCGACGGGGACCACCGCTACGAGGCCGTCCGGCGCGACTTCGAGGCGAACCGCGGGCACCCGCACCGGTTCCTCGCGTTCCACGACGTCGCGACGACGCACCCGGGCGACGCCGGCGTGCGCCGGCTGTGGCAGGAGCTCCCGGGCCCCCACAAGCTCGAGCTCGTGCGACCGCTCCCGGTCAGCCGCTGGCGCATGGGGATCGGGATCTGGTCCGCGACGGAGGACCCCCGCGTCGTCGCGCCCTGAGCCCCGGCCCGCGCCCGGGCCGCGCCCGGCGCGTCAGCGCCCCGCGCCGGCCGCGCGGCGGACGCGCATGCCCCACGTCGTCTCGGAGCGCGCGCGTCCGGTGTGGCCCTCGGGCGGGACCCAGCGCTGCGTCGCGCGCGCCTCGACGAGCACGCCGTCCTCGTAGCGGGAGAGCCCCGAGACGGTGAAGCGGTGCTCGGGGCGGAGCCGGAACCCGAGCGAGAGCGGCGGGACGGGCGCCGGGAGCGGGGCGTCGGCGATCGTCTGGAGGGTGAAGGCCGGGGCCGAGGGGGCGCCGGGGCGCAGGACCCAGGGCAGGCGCGCCGGCTCGTCCGGCCCGGGCGCGCCGCCGTCCGGGCCGCCGTTCGTGAGGAGCGTCGTGAAGATCGTGCGAATGAAGCCGTCGTTGAGGGCGCGCTTGCAGAGCGCGACGAACTGCTGCTCCGAGACCATGCCGGCGCCGTTGCGTGCCCCCCGGGCGAGGACCGCGGCCCCGCCCGCGTCGACGCCCTCGAGGCGCGAGACGACGCCGGTCCGCCCGTCGAACCCGAGCGTCACGACGGTCCCCTGGGCCGCCGCGAACGCCGCGAGCGGGTGGTCGTCGGGCTGGGGGACGCGCGTGTCGTAGGTGAGCGCCAGGTCGAGGCCTGGCAAGCCACCCGCGGCGGCCGCCTCGGTCGACGCGAGCCGGAGCAGGAGGTGCTCCGCGACGAGCTCGAGCTCGAGCGCGTCGCCCGCGACGCTCGCGACGCGCCCCGCGAACCACATGTCGAGCTGGAGCCGCTGGTCCTGGTCGTCCTCGAGGTAGTGGCTCTCGAGCGCGAGCGCCTCCCCGCTCGCGAGCCGCCAGGGCGACGGCGCGGCCGGCGGCGCGTCGGCGCCGGTCGCCGCCCCGGTGGCGCCGGTCGCCTGGCCGTCGCCCGCGGTGGCGCCGGGCGG
>JANJTH010000383.1 GCA_024711205.1 Planctomycetota bacterium
TGCGGCGCGTCGCCGGCGCCCGCGGGCGGCGAGTCCGCCCCGCCGTCCCGCGCCGCGTCGGCGCCCTGCGTCGAGCCCTCCGGGGCCGCGCACGCGCCGAGCGCCAGGGCCAGGCAGACGGCCGAGGCCAGGGCGACGCCCGAGGCGGCGCGGACGGTTCGTCGCGGGTTCGCCAACGAAGGTTCCTCCAGGCCCGGGGCGCGCGGCGCGCCCCCGAGGGGTGAGCGAGCGGACGGTGCGCCTGGCGCGCCCGGGTCACGCCGCTCCGCGTCATGCCCCCGCCGCGCGGGGCACAAGGTAACACCTTGTCCCGGCAGGGTCCGAGCCGCGTGGGCCGAGCCCCGCCGCGTGCTACCCTTCGAGCGCGAGCCCCTTCCCCGAGGCCACCATGCCGGACAACGCCTTCGAAGAGCTCCGTCGCCACGAGCGAGACGCTCACAAGCTCCTCCGGGAGCTTGGGTTGGCGCTCGAGCAGGCCCTGATCGGCTTCCAGGAGCCGTCTCGCGCGGCGTCGCCGTTCCGCGCGCGGCTCCAGCGCCTGCAGTCGCAGCTCAAGCTCCTGGCCACGACCGCGCCGAACCTCGCGCAGGTCGCGACCGCGCTCTCGAGGAGCGTCGAGAAGGAGTTCGAGGGCCTCGTGCGCCGCGCGACGACGGCGAGCCAGCGGCGCGGCCGCGTCGACGGGCGCATCCAGCTCCAGTACAACCAGGTCGTCGGCGGCGCGCTGGCGCAGGCCCCGGGTCAGGCGACGCGCGCGCTCGACGGGCAGATCCGCCGCGGCGTGGGCGAGCTCGTCAACCGCCTGATCCCCCCCGACCAGGTCCCGGGCGACGTGCGCTCGCTCATGACGCGCGAGCTCTCGCAGTGGCTCGTGCAGCAGCCGCTCGTCGACGACGCCTTCTTCGTGCTCCAGAGCGTGCTGACCGACGTGTCCGGGTTCCTCCACGCCAGGCTGACGATCCACCGCCAGCTCGAGGCGCTCCGCGACGACACCGCGGGTCAGCAGCAGCTCACGCCCGACCAGGCCCGGGCGCGGGACGCGCAGGTGGGCCAGCTCGCCGAGCGGTCGGTCGAGCTCGACCGCGAGATCGAGCGGCGGATCCGCAGCCGCTCGACCTCGGTCCAGGGGGTCTTCAAGCTCGACCCGAAGCTCGTGCTCGACCCCACGAAGCGCTTCCTCGAGCGGCTCGACGCGCAGGCCGGGATCCAGATCCGCCAGGGCGACGTCAAGGTCGAGCTCGGCACCCGCATCCGGATCACCGACCCCCTCACGGGCGTCTCCGGCGTCGGCGTGAACCCCTACCTCGGCGTGCAGGTGAACCCGAACCTGAACATCAACGCCAGCTACCAGAACGAGCACCGGCAGGGCAACTGGCAGGGCGGCCAGTTCAAGGTGTCCCTGAGCTGGCGCTTCTGACGCGGATCGTGGAATCCGCGGCGCTGGACGGCGCCAGGGCGCTTCGTGCTGGTGAGCGCCCGACGCGGCCGGTTCACGGAGGGCGCCCTCGCCGGGCGGGGTACGTCCCGAGCGCCCCACTGCCCGTCAGCCCTTCACGACGGTGGTGAGCCCTCCGCCACGGAGCCGAAGGCTCGTCGCCGGAGGCCTCAGCCCCCGTCGAACGCGTCGTGGAGGGCGGCGTCGTCGCGGACCTGCTGCGCGAGGTCGCCCAGGAACTCGTCGTGGCGCGCGGTCAGCTCGCGGAGCATGGTCCGCATGTGGGCGGAGCCGGCCTCGCGCTCGTGGGCCACGATCCGCAGGAGCTGCCGGCGGAGGGCCGGCGACGCGGCCTCGTCGTCGGGCGGGGCGGCCTCGCCCCAGGCCGCCCCGGGCGAGAGCGAGGCGAGCACCCCGCGCGGCTCGTAGCCGAGCTCGGACGCCAGGTGGTCGAGGGACTCGCGCGCGACCCGCAGGTTCGCCTCGAGCAGCCGCCGCGAGCGGGTCTTCTCGGCCTGGGTCGCCCCGGCCATGATCCGCCCCTCCTCGAGGAGCGCGAGGGTCGCCTGCGACCACACGCGCTTCTCCTGCACGAGGACGGCGCGCTCGAGCAGCACGCACCACGCCTCGAGGTCGCGCACCCTCCGCGCAAGGTCGGCGCTCATGGGCTTCGTCGGGCTCCCCGGGGTCGAACGCACGCGCGCGCCGCCCCTGACCGGAGCATAGCGGGTCGACGGCGGACGCGCCCTCGTGCGGTCGTCCACGGCCGCGCCGGCGTCGACCTCGGGCCGGGCGCCGCGTCGGGTGCCTCGCGCGCTTGCAGCCGCGCGCTACCTTCCGGGCGGCGCGGCGCGAGGGCGGCGCGAAAGGGGGGTGGCGCGTGGTGGACCGGGAGCGGAGCGCAGGGGGCGACGGCGACGAGCCCGCCGGGCACCCCGCCCGCTGGTGGCACGCGCTGGCCGAGGAGCCCGGCCGGGTCCAGTGCGACCTCTGCCCGCGCCTGTGCCGGCCGCACGCGGGGCAGCGCGGGCTCTGCTACGTGCGCAAGAACGAGGGCGGACGCCTGGTCCTCACGACCTGGGGCCGCAGCAGCGGGTTCTGCGTCGACCCGATCGAGAAGAAGCCGCTCGACCACTTCTTCCCCGGCTCGAGCGTGCTCTCGTTCGGGACGGCCGGCTGCAACCTGGCCTGCCAGTTCTGCCAGAACTGGGACATCAGCAAGGCCCGCTCGAACGACCGGCTCGCCGCCACGGCCACGCCCGAGGCGCTCGCGCGGCGGGCGCGGGAGCTCGGCTGCAGGAGCGTCGCCTTCACCTACAACGACCCCGTGATCTTCGCCGAGTACGCGCTCGACGTCGCGGCCGCCTGCCGCGAGGCCGGCGTCGCCACGGTCGCGGTCACGGCCGGCTGGATCACCGACGCCGCGCGGCCGGAGTTCTTCGCCGGCATGGACGCGGCGAACGTCGACCTCAAGGGCTTCACCGAGGACTTCTACCGCAGGCGCTGCCTGGGGACCCTCGGCCCCGTCCTCGACACGCTCCGCTACCTGCGCCACGAGACGGACGTGTGGCTCGAGGTCACGACGCTCCTGATCCCCGGCCTCAACGACTCGGACGCCGAGGTGGGCCGGCTCGCGGAGTGGTTCCTGGCCAACCTCGGCCCCGACGTGCCGCTCCACTTCACGGCCTTCCACCCCGACTTCCGCATGCTCGACCTGCCGCGGACGCCGGCCGAGACGCTCGCGCGCGCGCGGCGGACCGCGCGCGCGGCCGGGCTGCGCTGGGTCTACACGGGCAACATGCGCGACCGCGAGGGCGGGAGCACCTGGTGCCCCGGCTGCGCCGCGCTCCTGATCGAGCGCGACGGCTACGACCTCGGGGCCTGGGGGCTCACGGTCGAGGGCGGCGCGGCGCGCTGCCGCGCCTGCGGCCACGCCGTCCCGGGCCGGTTCGAAGCGACCTCGCCGGGCGCGTGGGGCAGCCGGCGCCTGCCGGTCACGATCGAGGCGGGCTGACGCCAGGCCGCCCGGCGCGCAGGCGCGGGCGCCCGCGGGCCGTCCACCTCGCCGCGGCCGAGCCCGGCGCGGGGCCGCCCCGGGGGGGCGGGCGCCCGGGCGGTCAGCGCGCCGCGAGCGCCTCGAGGTCGACGAGCAGGTCCGCCGGGCGGGGGCGCCGTGCGGGGTCCCGGTCCGCCATCCGGTCGAGGAGCGCGCGGAGGTCGGGATCGAGCGGCTCGTCCGCGAGCCAGGGGCCGGGCTCCTCCGGGCCCGCGTCGCTGCGTCCCGACGGCCCGGGGCCGGCCCAGGAGAGCCCGTCGACGTCGACGAGCGGCTCCTGGCCCGTGGCGGCGAAGCGGGCGACGAGCCCGAGCGCGTAGACGTCGCTCGCCACGTCCTGGGGCACGTTCGCGCGGTAGAGCTCCGGCGCCATGTAGGGCGGGGTGCCCATGATGACGTCGGGCGACGTGACGCCGCGGTCGTGCGGGTGCTTCGCGAGCCCGAAGTCGACGAGGACCGGGTCGTGCGGGTCGGCGCGCCGGAGGATGATGTTCCCCGGCTTCACGTCGCGGTGGACCAGGTTGGCCCGCTCGAGCGCCTCGAGCGCGGCGGCGAGCCCGCGGAGGAGCGCGAGCACCTCGCCGCGCGGGAGCGCCCCGCGCTCCTCGAGGAGCTCCTGGAGGTCGGGCCCGAAGACCCGCTCCATGACGAGGAAGGCCCGCCCCTCCTGCGTCCCGTACTCGACGAGCCGGGCGATGTGGGGCGAGCGGACGGCCGCGAGCGCGTAGGCCTCGCGCAGGAGCCGCTGCCGCGCGTCGGGCGTGCGCGCGACGGCCGCGCCGAGCACCTTGAGCGCGACCGGGCGGTCCTCGCGCAGGTCCCAGGCGTCGTAGACGACCCCGGAGCCGCCGCGCCCGAGGACGCGCCGGACCTCGTAGCGGTCGAACGCGGGGCCGGCCCCGCCGGGCAGGAGGTCGAGGTCGGCGTAGCCGCGCCCGAGGCGCTCGCAGCGGGCGAGCGCGAAGGCCAGCCGGCCGAGCAGCGGGTCGGCGTCCCCCGGGGGCGAGCCTTCGCGCCCCGGCGGCGAGGGCGGGAGCTCGACGAGCTCGCTCACGCCGGCGGCGGCGGCGCGGAGCGCCGTCGACGGGTCGAGGTCGTCGACGAGCAGGAGCACGGGGAGCGCCAGCTCGGCGTGGACGAGGCGGAGCCGCCCGACGAGCTCGAGGCCGCGCTCGCCGTCGAAGGCCGCGTCGACGACGACGACCTCGGGGAGCGAGCGGTCGACGGCGGCGAGCGCGGACTCGGCCTCCTCGTGGCGCGCGACGACGTGGCCGCGCGCGGCGAGCGCGGCCTCGACCCGCGCGCGGACGAGCGCGCGGTCGCACGCCAGGAGCACGCGGGCGGGTCGCTCGGGCGCCGCGCGGAGGCGCGGCGCCGCGACGTCCGGGCCCGGCGCCGCCAGGGTCGGCGCGCGGTCGGCGGGCTCGTCGCGGAGCAGGTCGAGCGCGCTCACGATCCCGACGGGGAGGCCCCGCTCCGTCACGACGACGTGGTGCAGGCGCAGCCCGCGCATGAGCGCGACGAGCCGCTCCGTCCGCGCGTAGCGCGGGACGGTCAGCACGCGGCGCTGCATGACGTCCCGCGCGCGCGCGTCGGCGTGCTCGGGGCGGGCGAGGAGGTCGAGGCTCGTCACGATCCCGACGAGCCGGCCGTCGCGCTCGACGACCGGGAGCGCGTGGACCCGGTGCGCCCGCATGCGCGCGCGGAGCTCCTCGAGCCGGTCGTCGGGGTGCGCCGTGACGAGCCGCGTGCTCATCTGCCCGTCCGCGCGCGCCCCCGCGGGCGGGCCGCCCGCGGCGCCCGGCCGGTCCGCGCCGGCCGCGGGGCCGCCGTGTGCAGGCGGGTCCTCGGCCGCCTCGTTCACGTCGGGGTGCGTCACGCGCGGCTACGGCTCGACGATCGGGACGGGCTGCGGCTGGGCCGCCGGGTCCAGGCCGCAGGCGGAGAGCGTGGCGGCGCTCACGGGGACGACGGCGACGCCCAGGCCCTGGAGGCCGCTCACGAGCCCCACGAGGTGGCCCTCGGGGGAGAGCACGGGCGAGCCCGAGTCGCCGGGCTCGGGCCGGTAGCTGACCCAGCTCGCGAGGCCGCGCCGCGTGTAGACGAGCGCGGGCGCGCCCGCCGCGCGGCTCAGGCAGAACACCTGCTCCGGGGAGAAGCCGGTGAACCCGAACACGGCCGCGAGCGGGCCCTCGCGCGCCGCGACCTCGAGGACCACGATCGGCTCCGGCCGCGCGGGCAGCCGCGCGCGGACCCTCGCCTCGAGGAGCCCTGAGCGGGGCCCGGTCCGCACCCAGGCCCGGTCGCTCCCGCCGACCACGTGGGCGACCGTGAGGACGGTGGTCGGGCCCACGACGGCCCCCGTCCCGCGGACCTCGGGGGCCTCCACGGGCACGACGGCGACCGGCTGCCCGGGCCCGAGCAGGGTCGCGAGCCCCTCGAGGACGCCCTCGAACCCGGTGAGGAGGGCCGCGCACGAGGTGAGCACGACCACCGGCGGGAGGAGGAGGACCTTCCAGCGCGGGAGGAGGGTGCGGGGCGACGGCTGCAAGGGTCACCTCCGGGGGGCCGGCGGCGAGGCTCCCATCCGCCAGCGTGGCACGGCCCCCTGCCATCGAGCAACCTGCCGGGGCAGAATCTCGAGGTCGGGCCGCCCGGCCTGCGACGGCCCGAGCGGGAGGCGCACCTTGCGAGCGTCACGAGCGTCGGTCGTCGGAGCGCGCGCGCGTCCGCGGCGCGGCCGCGGCGAGGCGGGCGCCGCCCTGACGGGGCTGTCGTGAGCGGCGCGGCAGGCGAGCGCTCCGGCGCGCCGCCGACGCTCCTCGTGATCGACGACGACGCGGACGTCCGCCGCGCCGAGGTCGAGGCCCTCGAGCGCGTCGGGCTCACGGTCGTCGAGGCGGCCGACGGCGTCGCGGGGCTGCTCGCGGCCCGGCGCCGGGCGTTCGACGCCGTGATCCTCGACCTGCGCATGCCCGGGCTCGACGGGCTCGAGGTCCTGGCCGCCCTCCGCCGCGAGCAGGCGGACCTGCCCGTCGTGGTCGTCTCGGGCCAGGGGACGTTCGACGACGCGGTCGAGGCGCTCCGCCGCGGCGCCTGGGATTACGTGCAGAAGCCGTTCGCCGCGGACGCGCTGTGCGACGCCGCCGCGCAGGCGGTCGCCCGGTCGCGCCAGCTCGCGGCCGCCCGCGAGGAGCACGCCGGCCTCGAGGCGCTCGTGGCCGAGCGGACGGCCGCGCTCGAGCAGCGCGCGGCGGCGCTCCGGCGCCTCCTCGAGCAGGTGGCGGGGACGGCGAGCCACCTGGTCGAGCTGCGCGACCCCTACACGGCCGGGCACATGCGCCGCGTGGGCGAGCTCTCCCTGCGCGTGGGCGAGCGCCTCGGCCTCGAGGAGCCGCGGCTCGAGACGCTCCGGTTCGCCGCGCAGCTCCACGACCTCGGGAAGGCGGCGATCCCGGTCGAGCTCCTCGTGAAGCCGGGGCGCCTCTCGCCGGCCGAGTGGGGGCTCGTGAAGTCGCACGCGGCGGTCGGCGCCGAGCTGCTCGCCGGGATCGAGTTCCCCGGCCCCGTGGCGCAGGTCGTCCGGCAGCACCACGAGCGGCTCGACGGGAGCGGCTACCCCGACGGGCTCGCAGGCGGCGTGATCCTGGTCGAGGCCCAGCTCGTCGCCGTGGCCGACGTCGTCGAGGCCATGGCGACCGACCGCCCCTACCGCGCAGCGCTCGGGCTCCCCGCCGCCCGGGCCGAGCTCACGCGCGCCCGCGGGCGGCTGCTCCTGCCCGACGTGGTCGACGCGTGCCTCGAGGTCCTCGCGGCCGAGGACCTGCCCTGGCTCGCGCCGCGGGGCTGAAGGCCCTCGCGCACCCGGGGGGCGGGCCGCGCCCCAGCGCGCCCCCGGGGGGCGAGCACGAGCAGCGCGACGGTCACCTGCGCGCTCGCCACCCTGCCCGGCGACGAGCCCGCGCGCGCCGCGGGGGGGCCCGGGGCGCGCGCCGGCCGGGTCAGTCGACCGCGCGCAGGGTGGCCTGGCTGCGGCGCAGCGCGGGCTCGAGCGCGTCGAAGTCGCGGGCGTCGGCGTAGGCGGCGAGCGCGATCGTGCGCGCCCCGCGCCAGGCGAAGCGGCGCAGCGCCCGCACCTCGCGCCCGGGGAGGCGCGTCCGCGTCACCGCCACGAGGTCGGCCCCGCCCTCGGCGGGGCGCACGACGCCCTGCTCCTCGACCGTGAGCTCGAGCCCCGCGAGCCCGGCCACCTCGTCGCGGACCCAGGCCCACTGCTCGCCGGCCGGGGCGTCGACGCCGTCCGCGACGACGACGTGGATCCGCGGGGCGTAGCCGTGCGCCGGCGCGTCGCGGGCCACGAGCACGAGCACGCCGCGCTCGAGCGTCGCGACGAACCCGCGGGGCGGGCGCAGGCTGAACCCGGGCCCGTGGACCACCGGCCCGAGCGGGTCGAGCTCGACCCAGTCGATCGGCGGGAGCGGGACCCCCGGGTCCTCGCCCCGCTGCCGGCGGCGCCAGGCCTCGCGCAGCCCGCCCCAGCGCGGGTCGAGCGGGAGGTCGGCGAACCGCGCGAAGTAGGCGTCGGTCGGGCGGTCGGCCTCGAGGTCGAACCAGCGCACCCGCCGGCGCGGCAGCTCGAGGTGCCCCGGGTCGGGCGGGCCGAACCGGATCGTGAGCACCTCCTCGTGCACGTCCTCGGGGCGGATCTTGCCCGTGAACGTCGCCCCCGTGTCGAGCACGACGATCCCGGCCTCGCACACCGAGACGAAGGCCACGACGAGCGCGAGGGCGAGCGCCGCGGTCGACGCGGGCCAGCCCGCCCGCGGCGGGGCCTGGGGCTCGGCGCCCCGGGCCGGGGCGGCGGTCGACCCGGCGGCGGTCACGCCCCCTCCTCGAGGCCCAGGGCCCGGCGCTCGCTCCAGCGCACGCGGTCGAGCAGCGCCTCGCGCGGCGTCGGCGC
>JANJTH010000386.1 GCA_024711205.1 Planctomycetota bacterium
GCGCGCCGCGGCGGGCGACGACGCGCCCGACGAGGACGGCGCGACGGGCGCCGCGCTCGCGGCCTGGCTCCGGCTCGCGCTCGGGCTGCCCGGCGCGAGCGAGGAGGAGGTCCGGCGCACCCGGCCCCCGGACGTCGAGACCCAGCCCGAGCTGGCCCCCTTCCGGCCCGTCCTCTGGGCGCCCCCACCCGACCTCGTGGGCGCGCCCCGCGAGGAGGCGCTCTCGGCCGAGGTCCGCGCCCGGTCCATGGACCTCCAGCGCCCCGGTGGGGTCCTGGACCTGCTCGTCGCGCTCGCGTGGCAGGAGGCGTGGTCCCGCGACCCGCGCCCCGCGCTCCGCACGCGGGCGCAGCTCGCCCGGCGGGTCCCGGGCCTGTCCTGGCTGCAGCGCGACGCCCTGACGCGCCTCGTCGCGCTCGACCCCCGCGACGCGAGCGCCCGGCTGGCCCTCGCGGGCGCGTGCTTCGGGTGGTGGGACGTGGAGGCCGCGGGCGCGCAGCTCCGCGCGGCGGCCGCGCTCGGCGCGGACGTCGGCGCGACGCTCCGCGCGCTCGAGGAGGCCTTCGGCCCGCACGGGGTCCCCGCCGCGCGCTGGCGCGCGCTCGAGGTCGCCGTGCGCGGCGACGACCGCGCCTGGGCCGACTTCGTGCGCCGCCTCCCCGGCGAGCCCTGGGTCACCGCGGGGGCGGAGTAGCCGCGCGCGAGGGCCTCACGGCTTCGCCGCGAGCCGCGCCGCGCGGGCCTTGAACTCGTCCGAGCGGAAGCACTCCTCGCGGAGCCTGGCGACCTCGGCCAGCGCGGCGTCGTCGAGCGGCGGCGGGGCCAGGAACCGCCGGAAGATCGTCTTCGTGTGACGGAGCGAGAGCGGCGCGTTCTCGGCGATCGTGCGGGCGAGCGCGAGCGCCTCGGCCTCGGCGTGGGCCGCGGGCGCGACGCGGTTGACGAGCCCGAGCGCCGCGGCCCGCTGCGCGTCGACCGGCGCCCCCGTGAACAGGAGCTCCTTCGCGGCGGCCGGGCCGCACAGCTCGAGCAGGCGGCGCATGCCCGTCGCGCTGTAGAGGACGCCCAGCCGCGCGGGCGGCATGCACAGGCGCGCGTCGTCGGCGGCGAGCCGCAGGTCGCAGGCGAGCGCGAGCTCGCAGCCGGCCCCGTAGGCGTTGCCGAGCACGAGCGCGAGCGTGGGCACGGCGACCGCCTCGAGCGCGCGGAGCGCGCGCTCGAGCGGGTGCCGCTCGAAGTCCGACACGCTCGGCCCCGCCGCGAGCTCGGCCACGAGCGAGGGCACGTGGTAGCCGGTCGAGAACGCGCGCGCCCCGGCGCCGCGCAGCACGACGACCCGCGCTGCCGCCGGGAGCGCGCGCAGCAGGCCCTCGAGCGCCTCGAGCATGGCCGCGTCGAGCGCGTTGCCGCGCCCCGGGGCCGAGAGCGTGACCGTCGCGACCTCGTCCGTGAGCGCCAGCCGCACGCTCGGCGCCTCGTCGGCCTCGGCCCTCGCCCCCGCGTCGTCCGTCGTCGACACCGCCGTCTCCTCGCCGCGCGCGGCCTGCGCGCGGCCTCCGCTCGGCTCGCGCACGGCGGCTCGCGCGCGGCGCTCCGCGCGCGACCCGGCCGGGGTGGCCGGCCCGTGGTCGAGACCGTATCACGGAGCCGCCCGCGGCGCGGCCGGGGCCCGGAGGCGTCTGTGAGCGAGCGCGAGCCCTTCTTCACCGAGCAGCACGACATGTTCCGGGCCATGGTCCGGCAGTTCGTCGAGACCGAGCTCGTCCCCCACGTCGACGCCTGGGAGGAGGCCGAGGAGTTCCCGCGCGAGGTGTTCGAGAAGGCGGGGGCGCAGGGCCTGCTCGGGCTCAAGTACGGCGAGGACGTGGGCGGCGCGAACCTCGACTACTGGTACACGGTGATCTGGGCCGAGGAGCTCGTCCACTCGCGCTGCGCCGGCGTGAACATGGCGCTGCTCGTGCAGTCCGACATGGCGACGCCCGTGATCCACGACCTGGGCACGCCCGAGCAGAAGGCCGAATTCCTGGCCCCCGCCGTGCGCGGCGAGAAGATCGCCGCGCTCGGCGTGTCCGAGCCCGGCGCCGGGTCGGATGTCGTCTCGCTCCGCACGACCGCCCGCAAGGACGGCGGCGACTACGTGATCGACGGGGCCAAGACGTTCATCACGAACGGCACGCGCGCCGACTTCGTGACCCTGATCGTCAAGACCGACCCCGAGGCCGGCCACGGCGGCGTGTCCGTGATCCTGCTCCCCACCGACGTGAAGGGCTACTCCGTCGGCCGCAAGCTCAAGAAGCTCGGCAACAAGGCCTCCGACACGGCCGAGCTCCACTTCGACGGCTGCCGCGTCCCGCGCCGCTACCTGCTCGGCGAGGAGGGCCACGGCTTCTACTACCTCATGCAGAACTTCCAGGGCGAGCGGCTCGTGGCCGCGATCGGCGCGGTCGCCGGCGCGCAGCGCATGATCGAGGACGCCGTCCGCTACGGCACGAGCCGGACGACGTTCGGCAAGCCCGTGGTCAAGCACCAGGTGTGGCGCCACGAGCTGAGCCAGCTCCTGACCGAGGTCGAGGCCGCCCGGCGGCTCGCCTACCACGCCGCCGACCTGTACGGGCGCGGGGTCCCCTGCGTGAAGGAGGTCTCCATGGCGAAGCTCTACTGCTGCGAGCTCGCGAACAAGGTCGCCGACCGCTGCCTGCAGCTCCACGGCGGCTGGGGCTACATGGACGAGTACGCGATCTCGCGCGCCTGGCGCGACTGCCGCCTGCTCACGATCGGCGGCGGCACGAGCGAGGTCATGCGCGAGATCGTGGCGAAGCTGAGCGACCTGTAGCGGCGCGTGGCGACCCTGACTAGACTCGGGGCATGGTCGTCCGCGGCGGGTCTCGCGAGGTCTCGGGCGCCGGGGGCGACGCGACCGCGGCGTGGCTCGCGGCGCGCCCCTCGACGGCGGCGCCATGCGAGCTCGACCGCGGCCGGCTGGTCCCCGTGAGCCCCGTCGGCGGCGCGCACGGGGAGGTGGTCGCGGCCCTCCTCGAGCGGCTGCGCCCGCACGTCCGGCGGCTGGCCCTGGGCTGGGTGACGACCGAGACCGGCTTCGTGCTCGCGCGCGACCCCGACACGGTGCGGGGGCCCGACGTCGCCTTCGTCGCGGCACCGCGCGTCCCACGCCCGCTCCCGCAGGCGTACTTCGAGGGGCCGCCCGACCTGGCGATCGAGGTCGCGTCGCCCTCGGACGGGCCCCCGTCCGCCGTAGGCGCCCTGCGCGCGAAGGCGACGGCTTACCTCACCGCGGGCGCGCAGGCGGTCTGGCTCGTGGACCCGATCCGGCGGACCGTGGCCGTCCTCACGGCCGACGGCCCGGAGGAGGTCCTGGGCGAGGGCGCGGTCCTCCGCTCGTCCCTCCTCCCGGGCCTCGACCTCCCGCTCGCGGACCTGTTCGCGGGGCTCTGAGGCGGCTCGCGACGGTCGGCGACCGCGCACCGAGGGCCGAAGCGCCCGCTGCGCGCCCCTCCGCCGCGCCCGAGACCTCGCGCCCTCGGCGTCACGCCCCCGGCCGCGCCTCGACCTCCCGCCCATCGAGATTCGGTGCGGACTCGGCGACGAGGGCCCCGCGCTCCCGGCGCCCCCCTCCCGGCCGAGTCCGCTCCGAATCTCGTCTCAGTCCCCGAGGCCGCTCGGGGGGCCCGGCCGGCGGGGCTCCTCGGGCTTGGGGCCCGCGGGCTTGTCGTCGCCCTCGCGGCGCGCGGGGGGCTGCTTGATGTCCTTGTCCTGCACGAACGGCAGGCTCGCGCGCTCGACCTGGAGCATCATCACGATCTTGCCCCGGCCGAGCCGCTCGTGCTTCTCGGGCTCCGACTCGCGGTCGACCCGCCAGCGCGCGGCGTTGGGGTCCTGCGGGTCGGGCTTGCCGTTGCTCTTCTCGACTGCGCCCGGCATGACGACCTTGGCCCGGAAGCGCAGGTTCTCGCGCGCGCGCTTCGAGATCTCGAGGATCTTCTTCTCGACCGGGTCCTCCTCGGCGCCGCCCGCCTCGTCGGGGGCGACCTCCTCGATCGGCACGAGGTCGGAGGTGTCGAAGCTGTAGACGACGCGGACCTTGCCGCCGCCCTCGTCGAAGAACTCGAGCTTGCGGTCGTTGCCGAAGCCCTCGAGCCGGCCGAGCGCGGCCAGGTCCTTGAAGCGGATCCGCGCCCGCACGCGCGTCTTCTTGTCCTTCGTCTGCTCGTCGACGATCAGCTCCTCGACCGTGATCCCGTCGGCCTCGAGCCCGGCGGCGACCTCCTCGCGCGTCGGCCCGCGCGTGTCCTCGGGCGTCGGCTCGTCGCCGATCGCGCGGCTCACGTCGGCCATGTAGCTCATGTCGACCGTGAAGTCGAAGGCGAGCGTCCCGCCCCCGTCCTTCTCGAGCGTGAGCGTCTCGGTGTAGTCGAGGCAGCCCGCGAGGAGCAGGGGCGCGAGGACGAGCGCCGCGGCGCGAAGGCGTGCGAGTAGCATGGGTCGGAGCCTCCCGGGGCGGCGTGCGCCGCGGCCGGTGGTTGTCGCACGGGCCCGACATGGACGCAACGTCGCCACACGCGGGTCCGACCGGCGACGCGCCGCAGGGCGGCGGCGACCGGACCGGCGGCCGCGGCGAGGCACCCCGGGCCCACCCGATCCTCGCGGCGCTCACGGCGCTGCTCGCCCTCGCGCTCGTCGCCCTGGGCTGGGCGGCCGCGCTCGCGCCCCAGGCCGGGCTCTGCCCCGACCTGGGCCCCTCGCTCACCTGCGCGGCCGCGACCCGCCCGCGCCTCGCGACGATCGGCCCCGTGCCGATCGGCGCCCTGGCCGCCCTGGGCGCGACGTTCACGGCCTGCCTGAGCGGGCTCTGCCTCCTGCCGGCGCCAGGCGGCGGCCCGCGGCCGCGCGCGCTCCTCTCCGGGGCCGCGCTCGTGGCCGCGGTCGCCGGCGGCTTCGCGCTCGGGCTCCAGCCGCTCGGCTGGCTCGGGGCGGCGAGCGCCTGCCCGCTCTGCCTCGCGCTCGCCCTCGCCGCCGCCGCCCACGCGCTCGCCCTGGGCGCGCTGCTCCGCCGCCGCGACGGCCTCGCACCCCGACCCGCGCGGCTGGCGCTCGCGCTCGCGC
>JANJTH010000249.1 GCA_024711205.1 Planctomycetota bacterium
GCGCGGTCCGACGCGTCGGCCGCGTCCGCCTCGAGCGCGGCGCGCGCGCGCGCGAGCCGCGCGTGGGCGAACGTCCGCGCGTCCGCGAGCGCGCCCGCGCCCGAGGCCTCGAGCGCGTCCTCCCCGCGGGTGACCAGGGCCGCGAGGCCGCCCTGGCGCGTGACGCGCACGAGGTCGAGCGCGAGCACGTTCGTGGTGCCCTCCCAGATCGGCAGGACCTGCGCGTCGCGCAGCACCCGCGGCATGGGCCAGTCCTCGATGTAGCCGCACCCGCCCAGGCCCTCGAGCCCCTCCGAGGCGGCGGCGACGGCGAGCTTCCCCGTGAAGAGCTTGACGAGCGGGGTCAGCGCGCGCAGGAGCGCGGCGCCGGCGGGGTCGCCGCCGTCGGCGCGGTCCATGGCCGTCACGGCCTCGAGGACGAGCGCGAGCGCGCCGGCCCACTCGGCCTCGAGCGCGCCGAGCGTCTCCTGCGCGAGGGCGTGCGCGGCGACCGGGCGCCCGAACACGACGCGCCGCCGCATCCAGGCCTCCGCCTCGAGGCGGCTCCGCCCGATCGCGCTGCACGAGACGACGGCGTTGTAGAGCCGCGACGTGTTGAGCATGCCGGCCATCTGCTTGAACCCGGCGTCGAGGGCGCCGACGAGGCGGGCGGGGGCGTCGGTGAGCACGACCTCGCCCGTCGGCATGCTGCGGGTCCCGAGCTTCGGCTTGAGCCGCTCGATCCGGAACGTCGCGGGCGTCTGCGCGGCGCGCTCGAGCAGGAACAGGCCCAGCCCGGCCGTCCCCGCGCGCGCGCCCGCGGGGCGCGCGAGGGCCAGGATCCACTCGGCGTCCACGTTGCTGCAGAACCACTTCTCGCCCGTGAGGCGCCAGCCGCCAGGGCCCTCGCGCGCGACGGTCTCGGTCTGGCCGACGTCGGTGCCCCCCGCCTTCTCGGTCAGGAACATGGCGCCCGTGGCGCGCGGCTCCCCCGGGCCGAAGCACAGGCGCGGGATCACCTCGGCCGCGAGCGCCGCGTCGCCCGAGCGCTCGAGGACGCGCCCGAGCCCGTCCGTCATGCAGAGCGGGCAGAGCAGCCCCGACTCGGCCAGCCCGAAGAGCAGCGTCCGTCCGAACCCGAGCCGGCGGGCCACCCCCTGCGCGCGGGCCTCGGGGTCGTACTGCACGGCCACAAGGCGGTGCTCGCGGTAGGCCAGGTCCTCGAGCCGGCGGTAGGCGGGGTGGTAGACGACCTCGTCGACGCGGCGCCCGAGCGCGTCGTGCGTGCGCAGCCACGGGGGCGAGGCGTCGGCCGTGGCCGCGAGGCGCTCGCCCTCGTCGGCGGCGAGCGCGCCGAGCGCCGCGAACGCGGGCCCCGCGGCGGCCGCGGCCGGGCCGAGCGCGCGGGCGAGCGCCCGGCGCAGGACCTCGTCGCGCTCCCAGAAGCTCGTCCGGTCGGGCTCGGGCAGGTGTCGGGTCACGAGGCCCCCTCGGCGGTCGCGCGGAGCGGGAGGACGAACACCTTGCCGTCGCCGATCCGCCCCGTCCGCGCGGCGCGGCAGATCGCGTCGATCACGCGCTCGCGGTCGAAGTCGGAGACGACCATCTCGAGCCGGACCTTGGGCAGGAACGTGATCTCGTACTCGGAGCCCTCGTAGAGCTCGAGGTGCCCCTTCTGCCGCCCGTAGCCGCGGCACTCGCCGACCGTGAGGTCGGTCACGGGGAGGCCGCGCAGGGCCTCGAGCACCGCGTCGAGCCGGAACGGCTTCACGACGGCGCAGATGAGCTTCCGGGGGGCCTGGCTCACGGCGCCCCAGGATACGGCGGCGGACCCCGGGCGGGGCCCGCGGGCGGGTCAGGTCAGGACGATCCGCACGACGCCCCCGCCGCCGGGGCCGTCCTCGACGGTCACGGCGCCGCCGTGCGCGGTCACGACGTCGCGCGCGCAGGCGTAGGTCGGGTCCTCGACCTCGAGCGCGACCCCGAGCGGCGTCCGGCCCTGGCCGGCGTCGGGCGCCGCGAGGACCGTGAGCGTGACGCTCGGGCCCTCGGGCCCCGCGGCGCAGCGGGCCCTGACCGCGGCGCCCTGGCCCTGGAGCCGGACGAGGCGGTCGACCACGGCCTCGAGGGCCGCCGCGAGCGGGGTCTCGTCGACCGCGCAGGGGATCGCCTCCTGCCCGCGCTCGACGAGCAGGTCGACGCCGAGCTCCGCCGACGTCCGCGACGCGCGCGTGAGGGCCTCCGCCGCGAGCCGGGCCAGGTCGACCTCCCGCCGCTCGAGCCCGCCGCCCCGGGCGACCCAGGCGTCGAGCACCTCGGCGAAGTCGAGCCGCTGCCCGTCGGCCAGCGCGGCCCGGACCCCCGCGAGCAGGAACCGCCCGCTGTCCTTGAGCATCCGGCGCGCGCGCGCCCCGACGCCCTGCGCCTCTTGCTGCTGCTCGCCCACGTCCGCCCTCTCCGCGCCGCCTGGAGACGGAGGGTAGCCACCGCCCCCGGCGCGTTCCAGTCCGCGGGCGGGTGCGCGTCCGCACCGCCCGCCCGCTCCCGATCGGCCGCTCAGCCCCGCTGAGCGAACGGCTTGAAGTCGCGCACGTCGTGGCCGAGGTAGAGCTGACGCGGGCGCGCGATCTTCTGCTCGTCGTCGGTGACCATCTCCTCCCACTGCGCGAGCCAGCCGACCGTCCGGCCGATCGCGAACAGGACCGGGAAGAACTCGGTCGGGAAGCGCATGGCCTGGTAGATGAGCCCGCTGTAGAAGTCGACGTTCGGGTAGAGCTTGCGCTGGACGAAGTAGTCCTCCTCGAGCGCGATCCGCTCGAGCTCGAGCGCGATGTCGAGCAGCGGGTTCATCCCGGTGACCTGGAACACCTCGTGGGCCAGCTTCTTGATGATCCGGGCGCGCGGGTCGTAGTTGCGGTAGACGCGGTGCCCGAAGCCCATGAGCATGGCCTCCTTCGACTTCACCTTGCGGATGAAGTCGGGCACGTTCTCCTTGCGCCCGATCTTCTCGAGCATGTAGAGGACCTCGGCGTTGGCCCCGCCGTGCAGCGGCCCGTAGAGCGCCCCGGCCGCGGCCGCCAGCGACGTGTAGGGGTCGACGCGCGACGAGCCCACCTGGCGCATCGTGCTCGTCGAGCAGTTCTGCTCGTGGTCGGCGTGCAGGATGAACAGCACGTCGAAGGCGCGCTCGAGCGTCGGGTTCGGCACGTAGCGCGACTCCGACATCTTGAAGACCATGGCCAGGAAGTTGCCCGTGTAGCTGAGCTCGTTGCTCGGGTACACGTAGGGCAGGCCCTGGGTGTGCCGGTAGGCGAACGCCGCGAGCGTGGGGACCTTCGCGATGAGGCGGATGATCTGCCGGCGGCGGACCTCGGCGTCGCCGACCTCCGCGGCCTCGGGGTAGAAGCTCGAGAGCGCCGCGACCGCCGAGATGAACATGGACATCGGGTGCGCGTCGTAGCGGAACCCGTGCATGAACCGCTTCACGTTCTCGTGCACGAACGTGTGGTAGGTCACCTCGTGCGCGAACTTGTCGTAGCTGTCCTTGGCGGGCAGCTCGCCCTCGAGCAGGAGCTGCGCGCACTCGAGGTAGGTCATGCTCTCGGCGAGCTGCTCGATCGGGTAGCCGCGGTAGCGGAGGATCCCCTGGTCGCCGTCGATGTACGTGATCCGGCTCTTGCACGAGGCCGTGTTCTTGTAGGCCGGGTCGTAGCTCATGAGCCCGAAGTCGTCGGGCGACGTCTTGATCTGCCGCAGGTCGAACGCGTTGATCGCGCCGTCCCGGATCGGGATCTCGTAGGTCTTGCCGTTCCGGTTGTCGGTGACCGTCAGCGAGTCGCCCATGCAGTGCCCCCCACGCGCTCGACCCGAAGGAGCGGGGGGCGCTGCCCCGCCCCGCGCCGCCCCCTCGGAGGCGCCGGATTCTACGGGCCCCCCCGGCCGCGGTAAACACGAACGGGGGCGGGGCCACCCGGGGGCCCGGGGCCTCGGTTAGAACGGTCGCATGGCGGGGGCGCGGCGAGGGCGGGCGTGGGTCGCGGTCGGGCTGGCGGCCCTCCTCGCGGCGGGCCCCGGGGCCGCGACCGCGCGCGCGCGGGACCAGGCGGACGTGCCGGCCGCCCTGCGCTGGCTCGCGCAGGCCCAGGGCGCCGACGGGTCGTGGGGGCAGGTCAACAAGCTCGCGATCACCGGCATGGCGGGGCTCGCGCTCCTCGCGTCGGGGTCGACGCCGCAGCGCGGGCCCTACGCGCAGCACATCACGCGGGCGCTCCAGTTCGTGCTCGCGGCCCAGGCCGAGGACAAGAAGGCGCTCCAGCACGCGTCGTCGGGCTACTCGGCGATCCACAACCACGGCTACGCGCTCCTGTTCCTGACCCAGGCCTACGGCGAGGGCGGGCCGCTCGACGAGCGGCTGCGGCGCGCGATCGAGGGCGGGGTCCAGGCGACGATCGAGAGCCAGCGGCGCAACGGCGGGTTCAGCTACTTCCTCTACGACCGCCCGCCGCCGCGCAACGACATGTGGCGCGAGGACGAGGCCAGCACGACGATCTCGCAGATCCAGGCCCTGCGCGGGGCCCGCAACGGCGGGTTCCAGGTCGCGCGCCAGGCGCTCGAGCAGGCCGGGGCCTACATCTCCCGCTCGCAGCACCCGCCGACGGGCGGCTTCCACTACTCGATCGGCTCGACGCCCCCGCGCGTGAGCTTCATCGAGGGCGACGACCGCCCGACCTTCGCGATCACGGCCGCGGCGACCGCCGTCCTCCACGCGCTCGGCACCTACCAGGGCCCGGCGCTCGAGCGCGGGATCGCCTACATGGAGGCGTTCATCCCGCCCTCGCGCCGCAAGACGCCGTTCTTCTACTACGCGCACTACTACGCGGCGCAGGTCATGCACCTCGAGGGCGGCCCGCGCGGCGAGCGCTGGATGAAGGCGATCCGCGCCGAGCTCGCGGCGCGCCAGCGCCCCGACGGGAGCTGGCCGACGGACCCCGAGGACACGCTCGCCGCGGGTGACTCGCAGCTCCTGAACACGGCCTGGGCGCTCCAGATCCTGCTCATCGACTCGGGCGCGCTGCCGATCCACGAGCGCTGAGGGACGTGCGCGCCGCCCTCGCCCGGCCGAAGTCCCGAGGGCCGAGTGTCCGCCCTCGGGCGGGTCGGTAGACCTCCGCAATCCGGCGCCCTGACGCTCAGTCGGCGGCCCAGACCTCGTCGATCGTCGAAGCGAACAGGACGGCCTTGGACCAACGGTCGAGGGAGCGCTCGTCGGCCTCGGTCACGCGGCGCTCCGCCTCGGCGGAGAGCTGCTTGAACTTGATCCGGAGCTGGGCGAGCAGCGCCTGCCGCTTGCCCTGTCGCCGTCCCTCGAGCCGGAGCGCCTCGCCCGCGGTCATGACGTCCTCCTGTTGCTCCCGGGGAAGGGCCTCGCATAGGGCCTCGATCACCAGGTCTGCCTCGGGCTCCGCGGTCACCCCGAGAATATACACCCACGCGCGCTGGCGATCGGAGCGGTGCAAGGCCGCAAGCAGGTCCACGACCGAGCGCACGAACGCTCCGAGCGAGTCGGGACCGGGCCGCGCCCGCAGCGTGCGCCCGTGCTTCAAGAGCAAGAAGGCCAGCCGGCCGAACGCCGAGACCGAGCGCGCGCGGAGCGCCTCGTCGGAGGCGCGCGAGAGGTCGTCGAGCTGGATCCGGAGCTCGGGCAGGAGGTCGCCCAGGGCCGCGCGGGCCGCGTCGGGGACGTCGAGGAGCGCGCCGAGGGTCAAGGGCGCGGTCCAGGGACGTGCCCCGTGGTAGAGCACGATCGGGATCACGGGTGGGACCTTCTTCGCGCCCGGGTGGTCCGCGAGCCAGCGGTCCCAGAGCCGGACCATGTAGTAGACGGCCCACAGGGCCGCGAGCGGGTCCTCGGTCGACTGGTGCTCGTAGAGCAGGAAGCACACGAAGCCCGGCTGGCCCGCGACGTCGACCTCGTAGACGAGGTCCGAGAACGACTTGCCGAGCCGCTCGTCCACGTAGCTCGCGGGCGAGAGCCGCAGCGAGCGGAGGTCGAGCTGGGCGAGCACCGCCGGCGGCAGCGCGGCCTGGATCGCGCCGACGGCGTCCTCCGTGCGCGAGAACGCGGCCTTGCAGAGCGCGTCGTGGGGGTCATGGGCCATGGAGGCGCACCCTACCGCGCGGCACCGACAGGCCGGGGCCTGAGTCGCGGGCGGAGCGATCGGGTCGTGTTCGGGTCCGCCCGGTTGTCGGTCGCCGGGGGGCGCGCGTCGTCTCGTGGCTGAAGTCGACGGGCAGAACTTGCTCGCGGGCGTGCGACGAACCGGTCGACGTCGGCACGGACCGGCGCCAAGTCCCGCGACGGCGGCCGAGGCTGCGCGGAGCGCCATGTGCCCCGCGCAGGGACGTGAGCCTGCCCCGTCGCCTCCTGCCAGGCCAGACCTACTCGACGACGCGCCGCACGGCGCGGCGCGTGTTCTTCCTCACGCCGAGCCCCGAGTCGAACGCGATCGTGCGCTACGCCCTGGGCGCCGCGCTCATGCGCCACCCCCGGATCGCGCTCTTCGCGTTCCTGGCCCACGTCAACCACGTCCACGCTGTCCTCGGCGACCGCGGAGACGGGTCCGAGCCGTCGCTGCTCCCGGCCTTCATGCAGTACTTCCACTCGCTCGTGGCCCGCGCGCTCAACGCGCGCTTCGGCCGCGGCGAGAACCTCTGGTCCACCGGGAGCTACGGCGCGGTCGAAGTGCATGGGCGCGAGGCGCTCCAGGCCCAGCTCTTGTACTGCTGGACCAACCCGACCCTCGACGGTCAGGTCCCGCACCCGGCTCTCTGGTCCGGGGTCCGATACCTGCCCGAGGACTTCGGGCGCACGATCACGGCCGAGAAGCCCGCGGGCGCCTTCTTCGGCGGCCGCCGGCCGGCGCACGTGCTCGAACTCGGGGCGCGCGGGCAGGGTGGCGACGACGACGGCGACGCGGAGGCCGCTGGCGGCGAACGCGTCGGCGGTGCGGCGGTGCGCGGCCAGGTAGGCGCGCAGGCGAAGCGCCCCGCGGGCGGCCGCGCGGAGGGCGTCCCCGAGGAGGCGCCGCCCGTCGCGCGGCCTGCGTGGGGGCCGGGCGATCTGCGCGGGGCCGAGCTCGCGCGCGAGGAGCGCGAGGCCTGGCGCGAGTTCGTCGAGCGCGCGCGGGCCGAGCGTGCCCGGGCCCGGGCCAAGCGCGAGGCGAAGCAGCGCCCAGGGACCAAGCGGCGCCGCAGGAAGGTCGCGGAGGACAAGGAGCGCCGGCGCCGAAACGCCAAGGCCAAGCTGCCCAAGACGCGGCCTCCCCGCCCGCCGCGCGTCCGAACGACCCTGCCCGACTCGGTCTCCTTCGTGATCGAGCCGCCGCCCGGCTTCGAGGGGCGCCCGGCGGAGGCGACCGCGCACTACCGCACGCTCCTCGACGCCGAGGTCGAGCGGATCGACGCCGTGCGCCGCGAGGCCGGCTTCACGCGCTACATGGGCGTCGCCGTGGTCGAGGCCACCGACCCGCTCGAGGCCCCGGGAGACACCTGGCCCAGCTTCGGCCTGAACCCCCGGATCGCCTGCAAGGACAAGGAGCAGCGGATCGAGCTCCTGCAGGGCCT
>JANJTH010000351.1 GCA_024711205.1 Planctomycetota bacterium
CGCGCCCGCGCCGCGCCTCGACGAGCGCGGTGCCGCCGCCGCCCCGCCGGAGGAGGCCGCCCGGTGACGCCGACGGGAGGCGCCTCCCACGAGGCGGACCTCGCGGCCGCCGCGCGCGACCCCTGGGTCGCGGCGGCCCTCGCGCGCGGCTTCATGACCCGTGAGGCGCTCTCGGACGCGGTCCGCGAGGAGCGCGCCTTGCGCGCGGGCGGGCGCTCCCCCGGGCTCCTCCCGCTCCTCGCGCAGCGCTGGCTCGCCCCCGCGCAGGTGGACGCGCTGCGCGCCGCCGCGCGCGACGGCACCCTGCTGGGGTCGCCTGCGCCGGCGCCCCCGCGCGCGCCCGCGCCGTCCTCGCCCGACGCGGAGCAGACGCAGGCGCTGACCATCGGGGTCCCCGGAGGGACGTCGTCGGCGACCGTCGCCCCGGGGGCGTCCCAGGCCTGGCGCGCCCCGGGCGTCGGCGTGACCCACCACGACGCGGTCACGGGCCCGAGCCCGGCCGCGCACGACCCCGACCGCGCGACGTTGGCCGCCTCCGAGGCGCAGCAGCCCGGCACCAGCCGTTCGACGGAGGGCGGGGGCGCCTGGGCCCCGGGGACGCGGGTCGACCGCTGGGTCGTCGAGCGCGTCCTCGGCCGCGGCGGCATGGGCGCCGTGCTGGCGGCCGTCGAGCCGGAGGGCGGCGGCCGCGTCGCGATCAAGACGCTCCTCCCCGGGATCGGCGCCTCCGCCGTCGAGCGCTTCCGCCGCGAGGGCGTCGCGCAGGCCCGGGTCGACCAGCATCCCAACATCGCGCGCGTGTTCGGGTCCGGCGAGCACCAGGGCTCGCTCTACCTCGTCCTCGAGCTGTGCGAGGGCGGCGACCTCGCGCGGCGCCTGCGCGACGGGCCGCTCCCGCTCGAGGAGGGCCTCCGGCTCGGGGTCGCGCTCGCGGCCGGCCTCGCCCACGTCCACGCGCGCGGGATCCTCCACCGCGACCTCAAGCCGGCGAACGTGCTCTTCGACGCCGAGGGCACGCCCAAGCTCGTCGACTTCGGCGTCGCGAAGCTGGCGGGCGAGGGCGCGCTCACGCGGACGGCCGACATGGTCGGGACCCCGTCCTACATGGCCCCCGAGCAGACCGAGGGCAGCGCGGGGGTCGACGAGCGCACCGACGTCTACGGGCTCGGCGCCCTCCTCTACGAGGCGCTGACCGGCGAGCCCCCCTTCCGCGGCGACAGCGTCCCCGCCACGATCAAGCAGCTCCTGACGGAGGACGCGGCCGCGCCGTCGGCCCGCCGCCCCGACCTCCCCGCCGACCTCGACCGCGTGCTCCTCAAGGCGCTCGCGAAGGACCCCGCCGATCGCTACCCGACCGCGCGCGCGTTCGGCGGGGACCTCGGCCGGCTGCTCCGCGGGGAGGGGGCGCTCGGCGAGGACACGCAGGGCGCGCGCCGGCGCGCGGCCGCCCGCGGCCGCGCCCTCCGCGGGGGCGCGCTCGTCGGCGGCGCGGCCGCGGCCCTCGCCGCCCTGCACGCGAGCTGGCCCGCCATCCGCGAGTTCGCGCTCGGGCGCGAGGCGGTCGCGGTCGTCCCCCCGACCCTCTCGCTCGAGCTCGTCCACCCCAAGGAGGCGACGCGCCTGGCCTGGGCGACGGTCCGCGGCCGGCTCGAGGGCGACGCCGACCTCGCGAGCGCGCGGCTCCTCGTCAACGACCGCTCGGTCCCCGTCGAGGTCTCCGACTGGCGCGCCTTCGAGGTCGACATCCCCCTCGTCCCCGACGGGCGCAACGCGATCACGCTCGAGGTGCGCGCGGGCGCCCGGAGCTTCCGCAGCGAGCCCTGCGTGGTCACGACCAAGGGCTGGCAGCGGCTCCTCCCGCGCGACCTCGCGCCCACGAACCTCCACGGCGAGCCGCTCGAGCTCGACGTCGCGCGCGAGCGCTTCCGCAACCCGCGCGACGGCTCCTGGCTCGCGTGGGTCCCGCCGAGCGAGGAGTACGAGCTCGGCTACGACGAGGACACCGACCCTCTCCCGTGGGCGCAGGTCGCGCCCGAGCCGCCCCCGCGCGAGCAGCAGGGCATGTCGAAGCTCGCGGTCGCGAAGGTCGCGCGGCGCGAGGTCACGTTCCGCCAGGGCTACCTGATCGGGGTCCACGAGGTCACGTGGGGCCAGTTCGCGCGCTTCCAGGCCGCGACCGGCGAGGCCGCCTCGCTCCCGGCGCCCGACCGCGCGCGATACCACCCCGGCTGGTCGTCCGAGCACCCCGTCGCCGACGTCGAGTACGACGAGGCCCTCGCCTACTGCGCGTGGGCCGGGCTCGAGCTCCCCACCGAGGCGCAGTGGGAGCGGGCGGCGCGCGGCGAGGAGCGCCGGCGTTACCCCTGGGGCGACGACCCGGCCCGCCCCGGCGAGTTCGACCGGCCGCTCGCCAACGTCCACGTCGTGATCGGGCGCGACGAGGACGGGCGCAAGGTCTGGCAGACCCTGGTCGACCGGAGCGACCCGACGGCCGAGCGCCTCGTCGCGGTGGAGACCTTCCCCGCCGGCGCGAGCCCGTTCGGCTGCCTCCACATGGCGGGCAACGTCTGGGAGTGGGTCCGGGGCACCTTCGCGCCCGGCTACGCCATGCTCGAGGGCGGGGCGGGGGGGCCGCTCGCGCCCCACGACGGGAACACCCCGTTCGAGGGCATGACGCCCTACCCCGTGGCCCGGGGGGGCTCCTACCTGAGCGACGAGTACCGCGCGGGGCACCGCGAGCCCGAGGTCCGGGGCCACCGGGCGCTCGGGCGCGAGAAGCTCCGGCTCAGGTTCAAGCACAAGGCCAGGGGGAAGCCGGGCGAACCGGACCTCCCGCTCGACCTCAGCACGGTCAACAACATCCACCACGAGATGGGCCTCCGCGTCGGCCTCACCCTGCCCCCTTGACGAGCCCGCGGGCCCCCCGGGTCTGAATTCCCGGTCCAGACCCGGGACCGCCCTGACGCGGACGCGCGACGCGAGACGAATCGCCGCGGGTGGACTCGCGGGCCGAACCCCGGGAAGTCCCGCGCGCGCCGGGCAAGCCCGCGTCGACGCGCACCCGCCCCGATCGCCAGCACCTCGGCCCATGACTTGCGTCATCCGCTCGCATGCACCCGAAGGCCGCTGCCCTCGCCTTGCTCCTGGCCTGCCTCGCGGCCGCCCCGTCGCTGGCCGAGCCAGGGGCCTGCGCCCCGGACGGCGGCCTCGACTACTACCGCTGCCGGGCGGCCGACTTCCGCGACCGGAACCCTTCGGACGCGGCCCCGGAGTACTACCTCGCCTACGGCGACCGCTACGTCCGCCGCTTCTCCGCGGAGACCCGACCGCTCTTGAGCCCTGCGGGCCGGGCCTGGCTCGACCGCGTGCGGGCGGGGCTCCAGGCCGCGCTCGAGGCCCAGCGCGCGCGCGACCCGGCGGGGTTCGCGCGGCTCGAGCGGGACCGCTCGGCGTTCCTCGACTTCGCCTACGCGACGCACCCGGCCGCCTACTTCGCGGCCGGCCTCGAGGCGCTCCCGGTCCGGGACCTCCTGATCATCGGCTCGACCCCGGACCTCCAGGACCTGCTCACCCCCCGCGGGCTCGCGCAGGTCCTCGCGATCCTGCGCGGCCTCGCCGGCTCCTGCGCGCGCGAGGGCCCGGGCCCCTGCCTGGCAGAGCGCGTCGTGCGCGAGCTGACCGACCGCCGCCGGCTCGCCGAGGAGCGCCTGCGGCTCGGCCCGACCACGACGCTCGGGCGGTGGTGGCTCGAGCGCCTGCTCGGGTCCGCCCGCCGCGCGCTCGGGGTCGATCCCGCCCCGCCTCGCCCGACCCGCGGTATCGCGGCGGCGCTGGGCTCGCCCGGGAAGTAGCGCCGAGGTCCGGTCCGCTCCGCGCTCGGCCCGCGCCTGCCCGACCTCCCTCCGGTCGGTCAGCCAGGCGCGGCCCTCGCGCCTCGCTCAGGCCCCGACGCGGGCCTCGATCGCGCGCACGACCGCGTCGAGGTCGTCGTTGACGAGCTGCAGGTCGAAGCGCGGGGCCTCGGCGATCTCCGCCTGGGCGCGGGCCATGCGCCGCTCGACCTCCGCGGGCGGCGTGTCGCGCCGCCCCTCGAGCCGGGCCCGCAGGACCTCGAGCGAGGGCGGGAGCAGGAACACCGTCACGAGCGGGAGGTCGGCCACGCGGAGCTGCGCGGCGCCCTGGACGTCGATGTCGAGGAGGACGTGCCGACCGGTCGCGAGCTGCTCGGCCACGAACCGGCGCGGCGTCCCGTAGAGCGTCTCGCCGTGGACGCGGGCCCACTCGAGGAACTGGCCGTCCTCGATCCAGCGCTCGAACGTCGCGCGGTCGAGGAAGAAGTAGTTCTTGCCCTCGACCTCGCCGGGGCGCGGGGCGCGCGTCGTGGCCGAGACCGACCACACGTAGCGGCCGGTCGCGACGAGCCGCGCGCACACGGTGCTCTTGCCGACGCCCGACGGCCCCGACAGCACGAGCACGCAGCCGCCGACGCGCCCACCCGGGGCTCCGTCCGCCGCGCCGCCCGCTCGCCCTTCCGCCGCCGCTTCGCGGACGCCTGGCACGCTCCGCGCTCGGTCCGAGGTCGGCCGGACTCCCTCCGGTCGGTCGGCCGACCCCTGCCCTCCCGCTCCGCTCACTCGACGTTCGCGACCTGCTCGCGGATCCGCTCGACGCGGAGGCGGAGCTCGACGATCTCCGCGCCCAGCCCCGCGTCGTGCGTCTTGCTCGCGAGCGTGTTCGCCTCGCGGTGCAGCTCCTGGGCCAGGAACTCGAGCCGGCGCCCGACCGGCTCGTCGAGCGCGAGCGCCGCCTCGACCTGCTCGCAATGGCTCCGCAGGCGCTGCAGCTCCTCCGCCACGTCGGCGCGGTCGGCGAGGAGGGCGACCTCGCGCGCGAGGTCGCCCGGCGCGAGGGCCGCCCCCGCGTCGGCCACGAGGCGCTCGACGCGCGCGCAGGCGCGCGCCCTGCTCCCGCACGACGGCGGGCGCGACCGCCTCGACGCGCCCCGCGATCGTCCGGACCTCGCCCACGAGGCCCCGCAGCTCGCGCGCGAGCCCCTCGCCCTCCACGCGGCGCATGGCGTCGAGCGCCTCGAGCGCCGAACGCGCGGCGGCCTCGACCTCCGGCCACAGGGCCTCGGCGTCGGGGCCCGGGTCCTCCCGGACGACGCCCGGCAGCGCCGCGACCTCGGCGACCCCGGGCGCCTGCGCCCCGAGCTCGCGCGCGACGGCCGCGAGCTGCCCATGGAGCGCGCGCAGGAGCGCGGCGTCGAGCGTCGCGGTCGCGCCCGCGGCCCGCCCCTCGAGCCGGACCGCGAGCGTGAGCGAGCCGCGCGCGAGCCGCGCCCGCGCCAGGTCCTCGAGCCGCGGGGCGAGGCCCGACAGCGCCTCGGGGACCCGACACGACACCTTGAGGTGCCTGTTGTTCACGGCGCGGACCTCGACCTCGACGCCCTGGCCCGGCGGGCCGTGCCGCCCGGCGCCGTAGCCGGTCATGCTGCGGAGCCCGCGCCCGCCGGCCCGCCCGCTCGCGTCGTCCGCGCCCACGCGCGGGGCTCAGTCGCCGCCGGCGCCGCCGCCCGGGGGCGCCGCGCCGCCGTCCGG
>JANJTH010000371.1 GCA_024711205.1 Planctomycetota bacterium
CCGGACGGCGCGCCGCGCGCGACGGGACGCCGCGAGGTCCCGGCGGGCGGCGCGCCCGCGACGGCGCTCGCGCTCGGCGCCGGGCGCCTCGCGGTGGGGGGGGAGGACGGGCAGGTCGTGCTGTGGGCCGACCCGGGCGCCCCGGCGCCGCTCGAGGTGCTGGCGATCGCCCCCTCGCCCACGCCCCCGGGCGCCCCGCCGCGTCGCTGGCTCGCCGTGAAGCGCGTCGCGCTCGGGCCCCCCGGCGGGCCCGAGCGCGTCCTCGCGAGGTCCGCGCCGGGGCACGCGGTCTACGCGCGCAGCGCGGCCGACGGGGCGCGCCTCGAGCCCTCGCGCCGGGGCACGGCGCGCCTCGGGTCGCTCGCCTGGGGCGGGCTCGTCGCCCTTCGCCCGGTGGACCTCGACCGCCTCGAGGTCCGCTGGCAGCCGCTCGCCGCGCGGCTGCGCGTCGGCGAGGACGAGGTCGCGAGCGGCGCCGCGGCGGAGGCGCGCGCGGCCGAGGCCAGGCCCCCGAGCTGGCCGCGGCTCGTGGCCCGGGCGCGGTGGGACGCGGGCGTCGTCGGCGACGGCGCGCCCGAGGCCAGCCTCGAGGTCGAGGTGCAGAACCTGGGCGGCGTCGCCGCGACCTGGCTCGTCGCCCGGCTCGAGGCCGACCCGCCCGACGCCGTCGCCGCGCCGCCGGTTCACCTGGGCGCCCTGGCCCCCGGGGCGACCGCGCGCCGGCGCGTCCGGCTCGCGCGCGGGCCCGGGCTCGACCGGGGCGACGTGCGCCTCGCCCTCCGCTGGAGCGACCCGGGGGACGTCGTCCCCCCCGCGGTCGCGTGGCAGCACCTCCCGCGCGTGGCAGGCGACGCCGAGGCCTTCGACGCGCTCGCGCGGCGCGTTCACGCGCTCACGGTCGAGGTCCTCCGCGAGGCGCTCGACGACCCGGGGTTCGACCCGACCCTCGAGCGCCTCCCGCCCGGGGCGATCGGCTTCATGACGGGCGAGGGCGCCGGCGGCCGTCCCGTGCTCCGCTACCAGAACCCGTTCCTGTTCGAGGCGGCGGGCTGGGAGGGCAACCGGCGGGCGACCGGGGCGCCCGACCTCGAGACGCTCCGCCGCGACGCCGAGCTCATGCTGTGGTGGTTCCTCCCGCACGAGGCCGCGCACGCGGCGCGCATGCGGCGGGGGCGGTTCGGGCAGGAGGGCTGGGTCGAGGAGTGGGTCGCGGCGACGCTCCAGCCCGCGCTCGTCGCCCGCGTCCTCGCGCGCGCGGGCGACCGCGCCCCCTACGGGGCCGACGCCGTGCTCCGCGCGGTCGCGCGGTGGGCCGACGCGCTCGAGGCGAGCGGCCCGGCGCCCGACCGCGCGCGGCTCGGGGCCTGGGCCGCCGGCGCCGGCGCGCCGGGCGCGCCCGTCGACGCGCCGGGGCGGACCCCCGACCCGCGCGCGGCGTTCCAGGTCTTCCGGGACGACGTCGGGCGCTACGTCCACGTCCTCTCGCGCGCGAGCCTCGCCGCCGCCGCCCGCGCGGACACGCTCGAGGACCTCGTGGCGCGGCTCCTCGGACCCTGAGCGGCGCGGCGCGGGCCGAGCGCGGAGCGGATCGCATGCCGGCCGGCCCGGCGTAACGGGGGCGCGCACGGCGCCGTAGTCAGGCGGACGGGGGGCGCACCGTCGGGCGGGGGGCGCGATCTAAGTCGTTTCGAGGCGGGCCGGCGCGCCTTGCCAACCGGGGCTGGCGGGTCTACGATTCCGCGCCCCGTGCGCACCACCGCGCAGCGTTCAGGAGGTCTCATGTCCGACGAGCCCGTGGCCTACCTGGGCGGCCAAGCTGCCCCGAGCCCGGACGACGACCCGTACGGGGCGGCGAAGGAGGAGGAGGTCGACGGCTACCTCGGCGGCTCCGGCGGCAGCGCCAGCCCGGCCGAGGAGGAGGTCGACGGCTACCTCGGCGGCGCGGGCGGCGCGGAGGAGGAGCTCCCCGCGCTCCCGGCGGCGGAGTCCAAGGCGGGCTACTCGGCCCACGACTTCCTCGACCGCGAGGCCGAGCCCGAGCCCGAGCCCGAGTACGGGGACCCCTACGGGGCCCCCGCCGACACCGGCTACGAGGGCTACGGCGACGCGTCGACCGCGGTCGCCGACGACGCGTCCTACTTCGACGGCATGGGGCACGAGGACACGAGCGCGGCGCCCTCGTCCGTCGACGCGTACGCCGACGACTACGGGACCGACGACCAGCCGAAGACGATCTCGCAGCAGGACGCCGAGAGCATCATCCGGCGGATCACGACCAAGAAGATCCTCCCCCCGGACGAGGGCGACAACCGCGTCGCCGTGGCCCCGCCGCCCAAGCTGACGGAGGCGGGCTCGGGCGTGCGCGTCTGGCCCTTCGTCGCCATGGTCCTGATCGCGCTCGCCGCGGTCGTGTGGGGCTTCGACAAGGAGATCGACGGCATGTTCCCGGGCCTCCTCCCGTGGGTGGAGCAGGAGGTGAAGCCGGAGGTCGAGGTGATCGCGCCGAGCGACCCGCCCGAGGTGATCGCGAAGCGGAACCTGCTCAAGATGGTCCTTCAGAGCGAGCTCAAGGCGTTCAAGCTGACGGAGAGCGAGATCCGGCCCCCGCTCCCGGACAAGCCGGTCCAGGTGGGCGAGCCGGGGCCGGGCGCGGGCGCGCCGGGGGGTGGACAGTGATCGGTCGGCGCGCGCGGGCGTTCGCGGCCGCCGCGGGCCTCGGGGTCGCCGTCGCGGCGACCCCGAGCCTCGGCGGCGTGGTGGTCCTCAAGAACGGCGAGGTCTTCGTCGGCCGGGTCCCGGCCGACCAGGACACGCAGGAGTCGCTCGTCGTGCGCTGGCCCTACAAGGAGCGCACCGACCGGGGCGAGATGACGATCCCGAAGTTCCGGATCCGCTGGTACGACCGCGACGCCGACAAGCCGACGGACGCGTACTGGAAGCAGTTCGAGAACGATCAGATCGACGCGGCGTGGCACCCGGAGCGCGAGCGGTGGCGCCTGCGCCAGCGCACGGAGGAGGACGACACGAACTACCTCCCGCTCGACGCGTTCGACCAGCCCCGCGGCACGCTGAGCCCGGTCCCGGTCGTGACGCGCGACTTCCAGCTCCGCAAGCCGGACAAGTGGACCTCGCGCACGGAGGACGGGATCACGATCTTCGAGTCGGACCAGCCGGGGGTCGACGGCTTCCGCCCCCGGATCCACGTCTACTCGGTGCCCTCCGTGCCCGGGAGCGTCGAGCCGCAGATCGGCTGGCTGCGGGGCGTCTACACCCGCTTCACGGCGAACGGCAAGCTCGACGACACGCGCGGCGACATGGGCCGGCTCAAGCCCGTCAAGAAGGGCTTCGACCAGGAGATGCTCACCGTGATCCCGCGCAAGGACAGCTCGGTGTTCGTGCTGCGCATGGTGGCGTTCCGCGAGAAGCGGACGTGCGTGTTCAACGCCTACGCCGACGAGCGCGACTACAGCGGGCTCGAGATCCTGTTCAAGAACTGCATGCGGACGCTCACGCTCAGCGAGGACGAGGTGAAGCCGCCGGCTGGCGGCGCCGGCGGGCCGACGACGCCCCCCGCTCCGCCCCCGCCCGTGGAGGCCCCTCGCTAGCCGAGGGCCGAGGCCGGCGCGCCCCGTCGCGAGGGGGCCGCCGGCGCGCGCGCGCAGGAGAGGCGCGCGCGCGTGCGCTGCCAGGCAGCCGGCGGGGGGCCGAGGGTGGCCCTTCGATCCCGTCGCGAGGGCGCCCGACGAGCGGTCGCCCGCGCTCGAAGGCGCGGGTATACTGCCCGCGCTCGGTGGGGCCCGGCGTACGGGGCGCCTGGTCGCGAGCGGGGGGCGGGGCGCAGGGCCATGGCACCGGAAGAGAGCACGCTCGACGGCGTCGACCCGGGCGGGTCGCAGGCGAACGCGCCGGAGAGCGAGCCCGCGACGGACGAGGCCCCGGCCAACGAGCAGGCGCCGGCCGGCCCCACGTCCGCGGAGGACGCCTACCACCAGGCGCTCGCGGCCTACTGGGACGGCAAGCTGGCGCACGCGACGGATCTGCTCGACCGGGTGCTCCAGGGCGGCGAGGGCGTCGACGGCGCGCTCCGGGGGCGGCTCGAGCGGCTCCGTCGCCGGGTGACCGAGAGGCTCCAGCGCGAGCCCGGCGTCCCCGAAGGTCAGTCGCCGGCCGAGGCCCCGAGGCAGGGGGACGCCGGGGCCGAGGGACCCGGGCCGTCCGAGCCCGGCCCCGAGGCCACCCTGGAGCCGGAGCGGGCCGCGTCCGCGGGGGCTGACGCCGCGTCCGTCGGCGCCCTCGAGGTCGGGGCCGCACCCGAGGCCGAGGCCTCCGCCCAGCCCGAGGCTCAGCCGGTCGAGGCCGAGGCTTCCGCCCAGCCCGAGGCCCAGTCGGTCGAGCCCGAGACCCAGCCGGTCGAGCCCGAGGCCCAGCCGGTCGAGTCCGAGGTCCAGCCGGTCGAGTCCGAGGTCCAGCCTGTCGAGCCCGAGGTCCAGCCGGTCGAGCCCGAGGCCCGACAGGTCGAGGAGGCGCCGGCGACGGCGAAGCCGGAGGCCGAGGCCGAGCGCGCGCCAGCCCGGCCGCAGGCCGCGACGGCGCCGCCGACGCCGCGACCGGCCTCGGGGCGGCGGCCCGTCGAAGCCGCGGGCCCGAGCCCGTCGAGCTCGCCGCAGCCCGTCCGCCGTCCCCCGGCGAGGCCGGGCCCGGCTCCCGCCCCGTCCCCCGTCAAGCCGGGCCCGGCGCCCGCCCCGCGGCGCCCCGTCGCGCCGGCCGGCCCCGCCGCCCAGGCGCAGGCCGCCGCCAGCGGCGCGGCGCGCGAGCGCCGCCAGGCCGCGGTCGAGCGCATGGCCCGGGTGCTCCGCGGGGTCGAGGAGCACATCGTCAAGGTCGCGGAGGCGTACCAGCGGGTCGCCCGCGAGGGGAAGCGCAAGGAGCAGGCCTACGACCAGCTCTACGAGGAGCTCCGGCAGTACAAGGCCAACTTCCTGCTCGCGGCCCAGAAGCCGCTCTTCCTCGACGTGATCCTCCTCTACGACGGGCTGACGCGGACGCTGCGGAGCTTCGACGAGAAGAAGGACGAGGAGATCACCCGCCAGCTCGTCGTCGACGCGCTCGAGCACGCGCGCGACGAGGTGGTCGAGGTGCTGTATCGTCGCGACATCGAGGTGATCGCCGAGCGGCCGTCGAAGCTCGACGTCGCGTTCCAGAAGCCAGTCAGCAGGATCGAGACCGACAACGAGGACGAGGACAGGGACGTCGCCCAGGTGGTGCGCGACGGCTTCCGCATGAACGGAAACGTGCTGCGGGCCCAGGAGGTCATCGTCAAGCGCTGCCTCAAGCAGGAGAAGGAGCCCCAGGCATGACCGACGGGACCAGGCGGAAGATCGCGGGGATCGACCTGGGGACGACGTACTCGGCGATCGCCCACTTCGACGAGTACGGCAAGGTCGACATCATCCCGAACAGCGACAACGAGCGGATCACCCCCTCGGTGATCCTGTTCGAGTCCGAGGAGGTGATCGTCGGCAAGATCGCGAAGAACCAGGCCGTCTCGAACCCCGAGAACGTGGTGCAGTTCGTCAAGCGCCACATGGGCGAGCCGGACTGGGTGCGGGTGATCAACGGGCGCGAGTACACGCCCGAGATCCTCTCCGCGATCATCCTCAAGCGGATCGTGTCGGATGCGGAGGACCAGCTCGGCGAGCCGATCACGGACGTCGTGATCACCTGCCCGGCCTACTTCAACGACAACGAGCGCAAGGCGACCATGGACGCCGGCAAGATCGCCGGGCTCAACGTCCTGGGGATCCTCAACGAGCCGACGGCGGCCGCGATCGCCTTCGGCATGAACAACCTCGACAAGGACGTCAAGGCGCTCGTCTACGACCTCGGCGGCGGCACGTTCGACGTCACGATCCTGCACATCGACGGGAACAACGTGAAGGTCCTCGCGACCGACGGCGAGCGGCGCCTCGGGGGCAAGGACTGGGACGACATGCTCCTGAACCACGTGGCCGAGAAGTTCATGGAGGAGCACTCGGTCGACCCGCGCGAGGACGCGGAGGCCTACCAGGACCTCGTGATCAAGACCGAGGAGGCGAAGAAGACGCTCTCCAAGAAGCCCGTGGCGAAGATCTTCGCCCAGTGCGCCGGCAAGAGCCTCAAGCTCCAGGTCACCCGCGAGGAGTTCGAGGAGCTGACGCGGCCGCTCCTCGAGCAGGCCGAGACCTACCTCGACGTCGTGCTCAAGAAGGCGGACCTGACCTGGGAGCAGATCGACGTCGTGATCCCGGTCGGCGGGTCGACGCGCATGCCGGCCGTCCAGACTTCTCTCGAGAAGGTGACCGGCAAGAAGCTCGAGAAGGGCGTCAACGCCGACGAGTGCGTCGCGATCGGCGCCGCCTACTGGGCCGCGATCCTCATGGTCCGCGAGGCGAACGCGCTCAAGGAGAAGGTCGATCAGGGGACGGCGACGCAGGAGGAGCGGGAGCGGCACGTCGAGGCCGCCGAGGCGCTGGAGGAGGCGGTCCCCGAGGACATCGTCGGCATGCTGGGCGGCGTCGTCGTCCAGAACGTCAACTCCCACTCGCTCGGGATCGTGACGATCGACCGGAGCGGCGCGAAGAAGAACCTCGTCATGATCCCCGAGCAGACGCCGCTCCCCGCGAGCGTGACGAAGGTGTTCGGGACCTACATGGACAACCAGGTGACGGTCGAGGTGCGGATCCTCGAGGGCGAGAGCGAGGACCCGGAGGAGTGCACGGAGATCGGCACCTGCGTGATCTCCGACCTGCCGCCGAACCGCCCGAAGGGCTCCAAGGTCTCGGTGTCCTACCAGTACAGCGAGGACGGCCGGATCCACGTCGTCGCCAAGGACCACCAGTCGGGGCAGGTGGTCAAGACGGAGATCAAGCGCGACGCGCAGGGCCTCTCCGAGGACGAGATGACCCGCAAGGGCGAGGAGATCGCGCGTCTGCTCGAGGGCGAGGAGACCGGCGCGACCGACAGCGGCGCCGGCTACGCGGAGGCCGAGGGCGGCTACGCCGAGGGCGGCTACGCCGAGGGCGGCTACGCCGAGGCGGAGGGCGGCTACCCGGCCGACGGCGGCGCTGGCTACGCGGAGGCCGAGGGCGGCTACGCCGAGGGCGGCTACACGGAGGGCGCCGAGGCCGGCTACGCGGAGGCCGAGGGCGGCTACGCGGAGGCCGAGGGCGGCTACGCCGAGGGCGGCTACGCCGAGGGCGAGGGCGGCTACGCGGAGGGCGGCTACACCGAGGGCGAGGGCGGCTACGCGGAGGGCGGCTACACCGAGGGCGCCGAGGGCGGCTACACGGAGGGCGCCGAGGGCGGCTACACCGAGGCCGAGGGTGGCTATGCCGAGGGCGGCTACGCCGAGCCGGAGGCGGAGGGGGGCTACGCCGAGGGGGGCTACGCCGAGGGTGAGGGCTACGCCGAGGGCGAGGGCTTCGCGGACAGCGCCGATCACCGCTGACCCCGGGGACCGGCGCGCGCCAGGGCGCGCGCCGGTCCGTGGGGCGTCGTTGGAGGGCGGACGGGCCGGGGGTGCTGGGGCTGCCCGTCCCGCGTCGCGCCCGGCGTCGCAGGGCAGAGGATCGAGGGGTCGTGGCCGACGAACGCTACCGGAGGCTCTTGGGGATCGAGCCCGCGGCCGAGGTGCCGACGCACTACGAGCTGCTCCAGATCGCCCGCGACGTCACCGACGAGGCGGTGATCGAGGAGTCCTACAAGTCGCAGATGCGGAAGCTCCAGCAGATCCGCACCTCGAAGGACAAGGGCTTCCTCGAGTATCTGAAGGAGGAGCTCCGGACCGCGCGCCTCACGCTGACGAACGCCGAGCGCCGACGCGTCTACGACGAGTCCCTCGTCGCCGACGCGATCGGCAGCTTCAAGGCGTTCGTGGCGCCGCTCATGGCCCTCGGGCTCGTCCCCAAGGGCGTGTTCGACACCATGGTCGCCAAGGGCGTGGCCGACGGCCTGACCGAGGAGCGGGCCAGGCAGGTCGTGCTCGCGCTCGCGGCCGAGCACAACGCCCAGGTCCAGACCGAGGACGAGCCCGCGCCGGCGCCCAGGGCCGCCGAGCCCGCGGCGGTCGAGGAGGAGGAGAGCCCCTACGGCGACGCGCTCGGGGAGGAGCCGTCGTTCTCCGACGAGGCGCCGATCGAGCCGCCGACGGCGCCGTCGGGCGGGCGACCGCCGTCCCGCTTCCAGGAGACCGTCCTGCGTGCGCCGTCGGGGGCCGCGCCCGCCGCGGCCCCCGTCGTCGCGCGCGAGCCCGAGCGTCCGCGGATCCGGCGCGGCGGGTTCTACGACGAGGCGGGCCCGACGACGGCCGCGGCGGCGCCGGCCTCGCCCTGGGCGCGCGGCCCGGCCAAGCCGACGACCCCGTGGGACCGCGGCGGCGGGACGGCCCGCACGGCGTCGAGCGGCCCGGGCGAGACGACGCAGCACCAGCGCGAGCGCTGGCGCTCCGAGGGCGAGCGCCAGCAGGTCGCCGAGGCGCGGCGGCTGTTCAACATGGGGGCCAAGCTCGCCAAGATCGCGGGCGAGGTCCACGACCGCCTCGGCGCCTACTTCCCGCCGACGAACGGCAAGTCGACGATCGTCTACCAGATCAACGGCGTCGGCTTCGAGAAGGTGTTCGACACGGAGCAGAAGACCTTCCGCGACGCGCTGAAGAAGTTCGAGGCGGCGCTCCAGCGCCTCGAGGGGCTCACGGGCCCCGACGTCGACGAGGTCCGCGGTCGAGGCGCCCAGAACGCGGGCATGATCAAGGGCTACCTCGACGAGATCAAGAACCACAAGCTCCGCCAGCTCGCGGGGCTCTCCAAGCCGGACGAGCTCAGGCTGTGGCAGCAGTTCGTCGAGGGCCGCCGCTCCGCCCGGCTGACGCAGACCCTCGACGAGGGCTGAGCGGGAGGTGGCCACCCCGGGCCTCAAGCTGATCATTCGCGGCGACCCGTACGACCGCGTGATCCTGCTCGACGGGGGGACGCGGCTCAGCGTCGGGCGCGGCCAGGACCAGGACCTGTGCATCGCCGACCGGAAGATCTCGAGCGCGCACGCGCTGATCGAGCCGATCGAGGGCGGGCACCGGATCCGCGACCTGGGCAGCACGAACGGCACCTACGTGAACGGTCGGCTCGTCGAGGGGATCCGGCGGCTCGCGCCGGGCGACGAGGTCCTGTTCGGCAACACGCGGGTCCTCTACACCGACCAGGACCCCGAGGTGATCGAGTGGGGCGCGCCGCCCCCGCTCCAGGAGCCGCCGGTCCAGCCCGGGGCCCCGTCGCCCTCGGACACCTCCGAGGACGTCGCGCCGCCCGAGGACGACGAGGTCCTCGGCCAGCGCACGCTCAAGTTCGACCTGCGGCAGCTCGAGCGGCAGCTCCTCGCGCCCGCGGTGGCCGAGGCGGCGACGATCGGGTCGCTCCAGCGGCGGCTCCAGGTCCTGTACCGCTGCAGCCAGGCCGCTCGCGGGCTCGACGTGCAGCGCCTGCTCGACGAGGCGGCCTCGCTCCTGCTCGAGGTCACCGACGCCGACCTGGCGACCGTGCACCTGCGCGACCCGGCGCGGCAAGGCGCGCTCGTCGAGGTCACGGCGCGCCTGCGCGCGGGCGTGCGCCACCCCGGCGGCGCGCCGCGCGGGATCCTCGGCGAGGCGCTCCGCTCGGGCGAGGCGATCGTCACGAAGGACGCGCAGGAGGACGACCGCTTCCAGGCGCACCAGTCGATCTACGCCTTCAACGTGCGCTCGGCGCTGGCCGTGCCGCTCCTGGCCTCGGGGGCCGACGGCCCGCTCGGGGTGCTCCACCTCGACAAGCGCGAGGCGCGCCGCCCGTTCGGGCCCGAGGACCTCCAGCTCACGGCGATCGTGGCCCAGCAGGTCGCGGCGACGGTCGCGAACGCGCGGCTCTTCGACGCGATCCGCCGGGCGAACCAGGAGCTCGAGGCGGCCCGCGACGAGATCCTGCGCTGGAACCGCGAGCTCGAGCGCAAGGTCGAGGAGCGCACGCGCGAGGTCCAGGCCCAGGCCCAGCAGATCGCGGCCCTCGGCGCGCAGAAGGACCAGCTCCTGGGCATGGTCGCGCACGACCTGCGCACGCCGCTCTCGGGGCTGGTCGGCTTCGCCGAGATCGCGCTCGTCGACCTCGAGCAGGGCGCGACCGCCCAGCTCGCGGACGACCTGGGCGTGATCCGCCAGACCGCGCTCGAGATGAACGACCTGCTCTCGGACCTCCTCGACGTGTCGAAGATCGAGGCCGGCAAGATCGACATGACCCCGGTCGAGACGGACCTCGGCCGGCTGCTCCGGGACGCGGCGCGCCGCTACGAGAAGTGGGCGGGCGCCAAGGGGATCGCGTTCCGGCTCCGGCTCGCCGACGAGCTGCCGGTCGTGCTGCTCGACCCGCGGCGGATCCTGCAGGTGCTCAACAACCTCGTCTCGAACGCCGTGAAGTTCAGCCACGCCGGCGGGGCCGTGACCCTCGCGGCGCGGGCGGGCCCCGACCGCGTCGAGCTGTCGGTGATCGACACGGGCCAGGGGATCGACGCGGCCGACCTCGAGCGGATCTTCGCCCGCTACGAGCAGGGGAGCGCCAAGCCCACGGGCGGCGAGCGCAGCACGGGCCTCGGGCTCGCGATCGCGAAGAAGCTGATCGAGCTGCACGGCGGCCGGATCGCGGTCGAGAGCGAGCGCGGCGTCGGGAGCAAGTTCACGTTCACGCTCCCGCGGGCGGGGGCGGGCCCTTCGGCCCCGCCCCCGCCCGCGGGGTAGGGATGGCCCGCGCAGCGGGCGCCGCGCGAGGCGCCCGCCCCCACGCACTAAGGGTCTTCCCGTTGCCGGTGCCGGTCCCGGGCCCGTGCCGGGGGTGGTGGGGGCCCCCCGACGCGCGGCCCGGGGGGGGGGGGGGGGGGGGG
>JANJTH010000403.1 GCA_024711205.1 Planctomycetota bacterium
GCGGCCGCCCCCGGCGGACCCCCGCGCCCGGCCGCCCCGGCCGGCGCCGACGCGAAGAAGAAGGGCTGGTTCGGCTAGCCCGGGGGGCGGCCGACGGGACGCCCGGGCCAGGCCGCTAGTTCGCGGCCCCCGCCAGCATGAGCCCGCGGATCGCCCCGTAGGCCTCGGTCCAGGCGGCCGCGACCTCGGGGGTCCACGCCTCCTCCGCGAGCTCGGCGAGCGTCACGAGCAGGCACTCGCCCACCCAGTCGTACATCTCCTCGGTCACGCCGTAGTCGACGTGCTTGCGGCCCATGGCGCGCAGGTTCGTGTCGAGCCACGCGGCGTCCTCGACGTGCTCGACGACCGCCACGATCGCCTCCTGGAGCATCTGCTGCTGCAGGTGGGAGGCGTTCTTCGAGAACAGCGGCCGCACCTGCGGGTAGCGCGCGAACAGGTGCTCGTAGAACCGGCGCGTGATCTGGGGCTCGCGCTCGGCCACGACGGCCAGGCTCGACTGCAGCAACTCGGCGTTCAGACCCATGGGACTCCCCCTCTCGTGCGCCCGCGGGTGCGCGGGTCGCAAACAGGCATTTGAAATACCTGTTTTGGCGCCCGCGCGCCAGCGCCTTCTCGGGCCGGCTCCGATCCGCGCATGGGCAAGGGGTTACGATCCCGGCATGGAGCTCACGCGCCGCACCGACTTCGCCCTGCGCACGCTGCTCTACCTGGGCGCGCACCCGGGGCGCCCCGTGCCGACGACGGAGGTCGCGCGGGCCTACGGGATCTCGCGCCACCACGCGGCGCAGGTCGGCAAGGACCTCGTCGCGCTCGGGCACGTCGCCGCGCGTCGTGGCCGGGGCGGCGGGCTCGTCCTCGCGCGCCCGCCCGAGGCGATCGTCGTGGGCGCGGTCGTCCGCGAGACGGAGCCGAGCCTCGACCTGCTCGAGTGCTTCGCGCGCTCGACGAACACCTGCCCGCTCGCGGGCGCCTGCGCGCTCGAGCGGTGCCTCCACGCCGCGCGGGCCGCGTTCCTCGCGGTGCTCGACCGGACGACCCTCGCCGACCTGCTCGTCGAGGCGCCGGCCCTGCGCGCGCGGCTCGGGCGGCGCCTCGCGCCGAGCTGACCGGGCCCCTACGCGCCCGGCGCGCCCGGCTCCTCGGCGGCGGCCGCCGCGGGGGCGGCGAGCACGACGTCGGCCAGGTCCGCGACGACCTCCTCGAGCGCGAGCGCCTGCGCCGGGGCCAGGCCCGGCCGGAGCGCGCCCAGCCGGGCGACCGCGTCCGCGATCACGACGTCCTTGGCCTTGAGCTGCGCGTTGAGCTGGTTGAGCTGCTCCGCCAGCTCGTGCAGGAAGTCCTTGCGGCGGAGCTGGACCCAGTGGTCGTAGTCGCGCGCGAGGAGCTGGTCGAGCGCGCGGCGCAGGCGGAAGGCCGGCCCCGCGACGCGGTGGCTGTGGACGACCGCGTAGACGGACGCGCCGATCAGGAGCAGCATGACGAACACGAAGTTCACGAGCAGGAGGAGCGCGAGGTTCGGCGCGCCGCCCGCGGCGGCCGGCCCCAGCTCCTGCTGGAGGAGCGAGGCCCGCTGGTAGATCGCCGCGAACACGTAGTTCAGGGCGACGAACCCGACGAGCAGGAGCGAGGTCGTGAGCAGGTAGACGCTCACGTAGGTGAGCTGGAGCGGCAGGTCGACCATGAGCCGCCGCCGCTTGTAGGGCCCGCCCGAGGGGCGCGGGCCGTCGGGCATGGCGTCGAGCGCGCGGCGGCGCGCGTCGACGTCCGCGAGGACCTCGTCGAGCGTCGGCGCGGCCTCGGCCGGCGACAGCACCTCGACCGCCTCGTCGCGGTCCGCCGCGCGCGGCCCGCCCTCGTCGCCCACCCCGTCCTCCATGTCGCTCCACCCCTCCTGCCGGGGAGACCGCGGCGCGCCGGCCGGCGCGCGGGCGATCACGTCGCGGCGGTCTGCCCCGCCGGGCCCGGCCGGGTCACTTGCCCCGCGCGAGCCGCGTCGCGAGGCTCGCGTCGAGCCCGGCGTCGCGGATCCGCCCTGCGGTCGTCTCGTGGTCGTAGTCCTCGCGCACCCAGGTGAAGCGCCAGCGCTTCAGGTCCATGACCCCGAACGAGGTCTTCGGCACGCCGTCGCGCGGCTGGCCCACGCTGCCCGGGTTGATCAGGTAGGTCACGCCGCGCTCGAGCTGGATCGTGCGCGTCTCCTTGAACTGCGCCTCGATCCGCCCCTTGGCGATCGCCATGGGCAGGTGGCTGTGCCCGAAGAAGCACACGCGCAGCCCCGGGTAGAACTCCTCCATGTGCTGGAGGCTGCCCTTCACGGCGTCGTTCTTGAAGATGTACTCGTCGGGGTCGCGCGGCGAGCCGTGCGCGAGCAGGAACGTGTCCTCGTAGACGTGGTAGTCGGGCAGCGAGCGCAGCCAGTCGAGGTAGCGCGGGTCGAGCTGATCCCGCGTCCAGTGGATCACCTCCATCTTCTCCTCGCGGACGCCGCGCGCCTCCTCGCCCAGCACGTAGCGCTCGTGGTTGCCCTTGAGCGAGAACGCGCAGCGGCTCCAGGTCAGGTAGGTGACCTCGAGCGGGTTCGCGTTGTAGCCCACGATGTCGCCCAGGCAGACCACGTGCTCGACGCCGTGCTTCTCGAGCCAGCGGAGCGCGACCTTGAGCGCCTCGAAGTTCGCGTGGAGGTCGGAGATCACCCCCACGAGGTCCGGCAGCGCCACGGGCTCAGCCCCCGGCCCCGGCGCCGCTCGAACGACCGCGTCGCTGCGTCACGGCCGCGAGGCTACCAGCGCGGCGGGCGGGTCGCCAGCGGGCGCCCGGGCCGCGCTGGCGCGGCGGCCGAGCGCGCGGCTAGGTTCCGGAACAGGGGGCGCCATGGAGACGTCGACGGTCGAGCAGGGGCGCGCGCGGCGTCCCGTGAGGTGGGCAGGGCGGGCCGCGCTCCTCGCCCTCCCTGCGGCCCTGGCCGCGGGCGGGTGCGCGAGCCCGCCCTCGCCCGTCGACCTGACGCCGCGCTTCGTCGCCGGGCAGCGACGCGTCGAGAGCCTCATGACCTACGCGGCGCTGCGCTCGGCCGTCCTCGACGTCACGGCGCACGTGGGCATCTCGTGGCAGGCGGAGGTCGTCGAGGTCGACGCGCGCGGCGCGACGATCGAGGCGCAGGTCTCGCGCGTCGTCTGCAAGCTCCCGGGGGTGCCCGCCTTCGACACGAAGGGCGGGCTGCCGCTCGGGATCGTCGACGTGGGCGCCCTGGTGCTCCGGCTCCTGGGGGTCGGCTTCCGCTACGCGGTCACGCCCGCGGGCGAGGTCACCGTCTCGGGGTGGGACGCCGCGCTCGCCGGCGCGTCGCGGGCGACGGGCGTCCCGGTGCCCGACGACGGGTCCGTGCCGGACGAGGGCGTGCTGCAGGAGGCGCTCGCGCGCGTCTACGGCGGTCCGCTGCCGCGCCGCCCGGTCGTCCTGGGCGAGGCGTGGTCCGCGACGCAGGACTACCACGTCGGAGCCGCCGGGGCGGGCGCGCGGGTCACGGCCAGCGACCGGTTCGTCTACGAGGGGTTCGGCGAGCTCGAGGTCCCGTTCGGGAAGGACCTGGTGACGGTCGAGGGGCTCCGCGCGCCGCTGCGGAGCGCGCCGGCCGTCCGCGCGGCCGGCCGGTGCTTCCTCGGGACCGTCCGCCCGCAGGCCGCGCGCGGGGAGGGCGCGCTCGTCGTCGGCGCGTCCGGCGACCACGTCCTCGGCTACTGGGAGGCGAGCCGGTTCGAGATCGAGGCGGCGCCCGGGCTGGGCGGCGGAGGCGCCGCCGGCGTGGCGGGCGCCGCGCTCGGCGCCGTCGTCTCGGCGCTCGCGGACCTCGAGCGCGGCTGGGCGTTCCACAGCCCCACCGGCTGGCGCTGACGCCGCCCGCGCGGGGCGGCGGCGGCCCGCCTGTCCCCGGGCGCCGACGCGCATAGAATGCCGCCCCGTGAGCGGCCTGCCCCAGCTCGGTCCACGCTACCGCGTCGAGCGCGAGCTCGCGCGCGGCGGCATGGGCGTCGTGTTCGCGGCGCAGGACCTCGAGCGCGGGGCGCCCTGCGCCGTGAAGGTCCTCGCCGCGGCGGCGGCGCCCGCCGCGTTCGTCGAGCGGTTCCGCCGCGAGGTCGTGCTCGCCGAGCGCCTGCAGGGCCACCCCGGGGTCGTCGCCGCCTACGACGCCGGGACGACGCCCGCGGGCGAGCTCTACTGCGTCATGGAGCTCGTGCGGGGCGACACGCTCGAGCAGCGGATCTGGAGGGGGCTCGCGGTCGACGAGGCCGTGCGGCTCGTCGCGCAGGTCGCGCACGCCGTCGCGTTCGCGCACGCGCGCGGCGTGATCCACCGCGACCTGAAGCCGAGCAACGTCGTCGTCGAGCCCGGGGGCCGCGCGCGCCTGCTCGACTTCGGCGTCTCGAAGGCCCTCGCCGACGGCCCGGGGCTCACGGCCACGGGCGACCAGCTCGGCAGCCCCTGCTACATGGCGCCCGAGCAGGTCGAGGACAGCAAGCGCGTCGACGAGCGGACCGACGTCTACGGGCTCGGGGCGACGCTCTACCACGCGGCGACGCGGACCCGGCCGTTCGACGGCGACAGCGTGCTCGAGATCCTCCAGCTCGTCATGGACGGCGAGCTCCGCCGCCCGGGCGAGCTCGCGCCGGGCGTCGACGCCGCGCTCGAGGCGGAGATCCTCCGCGCCATGGCCCCCGTGCCGTCGCGGCGCCACGCGAGCGCGGCCGAGCTCGCGGCGGCCCTCGACGCCTGGCTCGCGGCGCGCCCCGCGCCCACCGGGCCGGCGGGCGGAGGGGGCGGCGGC
>JANJTH010000408.1 GCA_024711205.1 Planctomycetota bacterium
GACGACCCCGCGGAGGTCGCCGCGCGCGCCCTCGTCGCCGGCGGAGCGGCGGCGGTCACGACGACCCGCCGCGAGGTCGACGGGTCGACGCGCGTGTCGGGACGCGCCGGCGATCAGGCGCCGAGCGTGTCGCTCTCCGACGAGGGCGCCGTCGTGTCGGCCGCGTGCGGCTGCTTCTTCGCGAAGCAGCACGGGCTGAAGCTCGGCCCGTGCGCGCACCAGCGCGCGCTGCTGCTCGTGCACGACGCGTAGGCGGAAGGCCCCAGGTCCGTCGCGACGAGACGGCCAGCGCGTCGTCAGTTCTGCCTGGCGACCGTGCCGTCGTCCTTCAGCTCGTAGCTCACCACCCCGCCCTGGCCGACGGTGCCAGCGTCCGCGCCCTTGGCGCGGAGCGCGAGCTGGCCGTCGTCCTGCACCTGGAGCTCGAGGCTGCCGAGCGGACGTACCTCGCGCGCCCCCTGCGCGTCAGGCTCGCCGACGAAGTGCCAGGACACGAGCACGGCGTCGTCACCACGCTCCAGCACGCGGACCCTGGTGACGCCCGTCCCGCGCGTCAGGACGACGCCCGACGCCCCTGCCGGTGCGTCGAGGCCGGCACCGGCGACGGCCTCGACGGCCTCGCCCTGGAAGAGCTTGACCTGGAGCCGGTCACCGTCGACCTGCGTGACGACGCGGACGGGCGACGAGCAGCCGGCGAGGGCCACCGCGAACAGGACGACGAACGGACGGAGCAGCGAGCGCATGTGAACCTCCACCGACCTCGGAGGAGAAACCTAGCAGCACGCGGAGCACGCCCAGCTTGACTCGTGGTGAAGCGCGCGTGGACTCGTGGTGAAGCGTGCGTGTGCGCGTGCCGCGCTCCCGCTCGGCTCCGATCGCGTTCGGCTCCGCGTGCGCCTACGAGGCCTTCGCCTGCTCCTCGGCCACCTTCGCGGCGGCGCGCTGGAACTGCGCCTTGTCGGCGGCCTTGGCCAGCGCTTCGTCCGCCGTGACGGCGCCGGACCGCACGAGGTCGAGGAGCGCCTCGTCGAGGCCCTGCATGCCGTCGCGCTTGCCCGACTGGATCACCTGGTTGAGCTTGGCGATCTGCCCCTCGCGGATCGCGGCGCTGGCGGCCGCGTTGGTCACGAGGACCTCGCGGACTGCGACGCGCCCCTTACCGTCGGCCCGGCGCAGGAGCTGCTGCGAGATCACGCCGCGCAGCGACGTGCTCAGCATGGACAGCACCTGGCCCTGCTGGTCGGCGGGGAAGGCGTTGACGATCCGGTCGATCGTCTTGGCCGCCGAGTTGGTGTGCAGGGTCCCGAACACGAGGATCCCCATCTCGGCCGCCGAGAGCGCCAGCGAGATCGTCTCCAGGTCGCGCATCTCGCCCACGAGGACCACGTTGACGTCCTCGCGCGCGGCGGCGCGCAGCCCGGCGGCGAACGAGCGCGTGTGCTCGCCGACCTCGCGCTGCTGGAAGATCGAGCGCTTGAGCGGGTGCACGAACTCGATCGGGTCCTCGAGCGTGACGACCTTGTAGGCCGAGCGCGTGTTGATGTGGTCGAGCATGGCGGCGAGCGTCGTCGACTTGCCCGAGCCCGTGGGCCCGGTCACGAGCACGAGGCCCATGCGCAGCTCGGCCAGGCGCGTCACGACGGGCGGCGTGGCCAGCTCCTCGAGCGTGCGGATCCGCGCCGGGATGAGCCGGAACACGGCCCCGTGCCCGTGCGCGTGGCGGAAGAAGTTCCCGCGGAACCTGGCGTCCTCACCCAGCGCGCAGGCGAAGTCGACGTCGCCCTTCTCGAGGTAGCGCTCCCACCGCGGCGCCGGGCACACCGCCTGCATGAGCTTCGCCATGCCCTCGCGCGTGAGGGCCGGCTCGCCCGGGATCGGCTCCACGTGGCCGTGCAGGCGCAGCTTCGGCGGTTGCCCCTCGAGCATGTGCAGGTCGGACGCCTCGCGCTCGACCACGATCCGCAGGTAGCGCTCCACGCGGCACCTCTATGAAGTCAGGGTCTCGGCCGCGACCTCGGGCGTCACCTCGCCCCGCGCGACCAGCTCGTCCAGCGACACCTGCAGGGTGCGCATGCCCTGCGACCGCCCGGTCTGCATGGCGTTCTTGAGGGCGCTCGTCTTGCCCTCGCGGATGATGTTCGCGATCGCCGTCGAGTTGAACAGGAGCTCGACCGCGAGCACGGGGCGCCCCTTCGCGCCCGGGACCAGGCGCTGGCTGAGGATCCCGCGCAGCGACTCCGAGACGGTCGTGCGCACGACCGCCTGCTCCGCGGCCGGGAACATGTCCAGCAGCTTGTCGAGCGTCTTGGCGGCGCTGTTCGACGGCATGGAGGCGAGCACCAGGTGGCCGGTCTCGGCGGCCGCGATCGCCAGGCGCGCCGTGGTGTAGTCGCGCAGGTCGCCGATCACGATCACGTCGGGGTCCTCGCGCATGGCGCCGCGCAGGGCCGACTCGAACGACTCGGTGTGCAGCCCGACCTCGCGCTGGGTCACCTGGCACCGGGCCGGGGCGAGCATGAACTCGATCGGGTCCTCGATCGTGATCATGTGCTTGGCCTGGTTCTGATTGATGTAGTCGATCATCGCCGCGAGCGTCGTCGACTTGCCCGAGCCGGTCGGGCCGGTCACGAGCACGAGCCCCGAGCGGAGCTCGCAGAACCGGGTCAGGACCTGCGGCACCCCCAGGTCCTCGAGCGTCTTGATCTTCGTCGGGATGATGCGGAACACCGCGCCCACGCCGTTCTGGTGGCGGAGGTAGTTGCAGCGGAAGCGGGCGACGCCCGGGACCTCGTAGGCGAAGTCGAGGTCCATGTTGTCGAGGAACCGCGCCCGCTTCTTGTCGTCGAGGATCTCGAACAGGATCTTCTCGGCCTCCTTGTTCGAGAGCGGCGGCATGTTGAGCGGCTCGAGGCGGCCGTGGACGCGGAACTTGGGCGGCTGGCCGGCCTGGAGGTGGAGGTCGGAGCCGCCCTGCTCCTTGAGCGCCTTGAAGAACTTGTCGATCACCGCCACGGGGGCCTCCTCCGGGTCCGGGTCCGCGGGCCGGGGCGCGCGCGGGCCGGGAAGATACCAAGCCGGGCCGCGCCGGGCGCGCCGGGGCCGGGGTCCACGCGGCGGCCGGGCCTCTAGCTCGGGTCCCAGGCCTCGCGCAGGAACGACCGCCCGACGGGCCAGGCCAGCCCGAAGTTGTCGGCGATCGTCGCGCCGAGGTCCGCGAAGGACGTCCGGGTCCCGAGGTCGACCGGGCGGACGCCCGGGCCCGCGACCAGGATCGGCACGTGCTCGCGCGTGTGGTCGGTGCCCGGGTAGGTCGGGTCGTTGCCGTGGTCGGCCGTGACGAACAGGGCGTCCCGCGGGCCGAGGTCGGCCAGGAGCCCCGGGAGGGCCGCGTCGAAGGCCTGCAGGCAGTCGCGGTAGCCGGCGGGGTCGCGGCGGTGCCCGAAGTGGCTGTCGAACTCGACGAGGTTCGTGAACACGAGCGCCTCGTCCCCCCGGGCGGCCAGCCGCTCGCGCGTCAGCGCGACGCCGTGCGCGTTCGACCTCGTCGGGGTCGAGTCGGCGATCCCGCGCATGTCGTAGATGTCCCCGATCTTCCCCAGGCCGACGGTCCGGAGCCCGCGCTCGGCGAGGGCGTCGAGGACGGTCGGGCCCGTGGGCGGGATCGAGTAGTCGTGGCGGTTCGCCGTGCGGGTGAACCCCGCCTCGGCCGAGCCGACGAAGGGGCGCGCGATCACCCGCGCGACGCGGTGCGGCCCGTCGAGGATCCGCCGCGCGGTCGCGCACATGGCCCACAGCTCCCGCGGCGGGATCACGTCCTCGTGGGCCGCGACCTGGAACACGCTGTCGGCGGACGTGTAGACGATCGGGCGCCCCGTCGCGACGTGCTCGGCCCCGTGGTCGCGGATCGCGTCGGTCCCGCTGCAGGGCCCGAGCGCGATCACGCCGCGCCCGATCGCGCGCTCGAACGGCTCGAGGACCTCGGGCGGGAAGCCCCGGGGGTAGGTGGGGAACGGCTGGCTCGAGACGAGCCCGACCATCTCCCAGTGGCCGACCGTGGTGTCCTTGCCCTCGCTCCGCTCGGCCATGCGCCCGCTCGCGGCCACCGGGGCGTCGCGCTCGCCGATGCCGGGGGTCACGCGGGCGAGGCCGAGCGCGGCCAGGTTGGGCACGGCCAGCCCGACCGCGTCCCGGATGTGCCCGAGCGTGTCGGCGCCGGCGTCCCCGAAGCGGGCCGCATCCGGCATCGCCCCGCACCCGACCGAGTCCAGGACGACGACGACCGCACGGTCGAAGGCGGCTCCCCTGGCCACGCGCACCTCCTTCGCAGAGGGCCGAACTTACTACGCGGCCCACCAGGGCGCCCAGGCTGGAGTCGCCACCTCCCCTTCGGCGCCGCGGTCCGCGTCCGTAGCCCTGGAGGAACCGCGGGTCGAGGTCCGCCAGACGAGGAGGGGCTGCGTGATCGGACGTCACATATCGTTCAAGGGCAGAGCCTTACACACGCCGGGCACGCGCCCCGAGACCGCCCGTGCTCGACTTGCGTCGCCCCTTGACGATCGGTATAGTGCCCGCCGACGGGGGGAAGCGGTCGCCCAGGATCCCGAGTCGGGCTCGCGCTCGACCGCGGGGGGTGGCCGTGGGGATGCAGCGGATCTCGACGCCGTGGAAGACCGAGGGCGAGCCCGTCTCGTGACCAGGGGGGTCCATGTTCGGCAAGAGTAAGAAGATCCTGGCGCTCGATATCGGATCGAGCGAGATCAAGGCCCTCGAGGTCCAGGACACGGGCGCCGGGATCGCGCTGACGGGCTTCGCCTCGGCGAAGATCGGCAACCAGAACGAGACGATCTACGCCATCAAGGAGATCATCAAGAAGGTCAACTTCAAGGTGAAGCGCTGCGTCACGGCGGTCTCGGGCCGCTCGGTGATCGTGCGCTACGTGACCATGGCGCAGATGCCGCTCGAGGACCTCCGCCAGGCGATCCGGTTCGAGGCGGACAAGTACATCCCGTTCGACGTCGACGAGGTCGTCATGGACACCCAGATCCTCGAGGACAACGTGGGCGACGCGGGGAGCCCCGAGATGAAGGTCCTCCTGGTCGCCGTCCGCAAGAGCCTGATCGAGGAGCACCTCGCGCTGCTCGCCGACGCGGGCCTCCAGCCGCACATCATCGACGTCGACGCGTTCGCGCTCGGCAACGCCTTCGAGGTCCGGGCCCGCGGGCAGGGCGGGCTCGCCCCCGAGAAGGTCGTCGCCCTGATCGACATCGGCTCGAACAAGACGAACATCAACATCCTCAAGGGCGGGGTCTCCTACTTCACCCGCGAGGTGTACCTGGCCGGGAACGACTTCACCGAGGCCGTCTCGCGGAAGTTCAACCTCGACACGCAGGAGGCGGAGCGCCTCAAGTGCGACCCGGGCGGCCAGGCCACCGAGGTCGAGGAGGCGATCCTGCCCACGCTCGACGACCTCGGCAACGAGATCCAGCTCTCCTTCGACTACTTCGAGAACCAGTTCGACCGGGTCGTCGAGGAGGTCTACATCTCGGGCGGGAGCGCGCGGCTCCCGGGCCTCCAGCGCGCCTTCGAGGGGGCGTTCGAGAAGAGCGTCGTGTTCTGGAACCCGCTCGAGGGGGTCGAGATCAAGGGGAACGTCGACGCGCGCGTCGTCAGCCAGTACGCGGGCCAGCTCGCCGTCGGGGTGGGTCTCGCGAGCCGCGTGAGGAGGTGGTAGCGTGCTCGGGATGATCGAGGTCAACCTCCTCCCCGCGGAGTACCGCGCGCCGGAAGGTGGCGGGACCGGGTTCCTGGTCACGGTGATCGCGGGCTTCGCCGTGTGCCTCGTGCTGTTCATGTTCCTGCGCGATCAGCAGCGGCAGCTCAGCGACCTGACCTTCGAGGGCGAGAAGCTCGCCCGCGAGAAGGCCGACCTCGAGGTCGAGGCCAAGAAGGTCGACCGGCTCCAGGAGGAGATCCTGGACCAGAAGGCCCGCCAGGACACGATCATCGAGATCAGCCAGTCGAAGGTCATGTGGTCGCAGAAGCTCGAGCAGCTCTCGCGGATCATGTCGAGCTTCAAGACGTTCTGGGTGAACCGCGTCACGCTCACGAAGTCGGCGAAGGGCTCGGTGCTGTCGCTCCAGACCCAGGGGCTCGGGGGCAACCTGAGCGAGGTGGCCCGCCTGCGGGACGCGCTCAAGGACGACGCGAACTTCTTCTACCACTTCGGGGAGCTCGAGAACCGGGCGGTGAACAAGGTGGACCTCCAGGACCGCTACCGGAACGCGAACGAGAAGATGGAGTTCGAGATCAAGCTGCCGCTCAAGTTGGGGAGGTGACGTGAACAAGGACACGAAGACCCTCGCCATCACGATCGCGGTGTTCCTCGCGGGGGCGCTCGCCGAGGGCTACTACATCAACGAGGTGATGGGAGAGATCGAGGTCAAGCAGGCCGAGATCGCGACCCTCCAGGGCGAGATCACGACCCTCCAGGAGAAGGTGAAGAAGATCGAGCCGCTCACCCGCGAGCTCGCGAGCCTCAAGGCCAACTTCGCCCAGTACGTGCGCATCCTCCCCTCGCCCGACGTCGCCTCGCAGGAGCGGCTCATGGAGCTGATCCAGGAGAAGTCGGATCGCACCGGCTTCAAGGTCACGCAGTTCGTGATCAAGCGAGAGCCCACGACGGCGGCCGCCGCCAGCCGGAAGAAGAAGGGCGGGTTCCAGGAGATCGACCTGACCCTCACCTCGGAGGGCACGTTCGATCAGTTCCTCCGCTTCCTCAACTCGCTCGAGCGCCACGAGAGCTTCGTGCGGGTGAACAGCTTCGCCTGCTCGGCGAGCGACAAGCCCAAGATCGGACCGGACGGCCCCACGTGGCCGCTGACGGTCGCGCTGAACGTCTCGACGTTCCGCTACGAGTCGGGAGGCAAGTGACCATGCACGTGCGCATGTTGGCATCGCTGCTCCTCGTGCTCGGCGCGGCCGCCCCGGCGGCGTACGGCCAGGGGCGGGCGGGTGGGCCGGTCGAGCTGGGGGCCGACGCCACGAGCACCGAGTACGTGCTCCGGACCCAGTTCCTCGAGGCGATCAACGGCGCGAAGTGGCGCGACGCGATCGGGATCTTCCAGGAGATGCGGAAGGCGTTCCCGCAGGTCCTCGGCGACCTGCGGCTCGTGTTCGCGTACGCGCAGGCGCTCTACAACGTGAACGACAAGGCGGCGTCCGCGACCCAGCTCGAGGAGCTGCTGCAGATCCAGGACAACCACGTCGACGCCCTGTTCCTCCTCGCGCAGATCATGGCCCAGAGCGGGAAGGACCAGGACAAGGAGCGGGCGAAGGACTACCTCGTGCAGTCCGCCCGGGCCGGCCAGTTCGTGCTCCGGGACATCAGCTCGAAGGAGGGCGAGAAGATCTTCGGCGAGGCGCTCCGCGACTCCTCGTTCATCGTCCGCGTCATGGCCGCCTCGAGCGAGTTCCAGGTCGGGTCGGCCGTGCTCCACAATCCCTTCGCCAGCCCCCTCCAGGAGCGCCAGGCCGGCGAGGATGACCTGCCGATCGACCCGCGCGAGGTCGCGGATCCCAGGCTCGAGGAGCTCGAGAAGCGGATCGAGGAGCTGTTCCGGGACATCCTCAAGCTCGCCGAGCAGCGCAACGTCGAGGAGCTGATCACGAAGTTCACCGAGCTCCGGGCGCTCATGAACGAGTTCGGCAGCTCGGGCACCGCGGAGGTGCGCAAGAAGCTCGAGCGCTTCAACCAGCGCCTGCAGGACCTGGGCGAGGTCCGCCTCTCGATCCAGCTCCAGGTCTACATCAGCGAGGGCAACCAGTACCTCCGCGCCATGGCCGAGGCGATTCGGGCCGACGAGTACGACCAGGCGCTCGAGCACTTCACCCGGATCGAGGAGCTCTGCGACCAGATGCGCGCGGAGGAGCGCGAGGTCTTCCACCGCAACGCGGAGGCCCTGTACCTGCGCGGGAAGGCCAACGCCGACCGAGCGCGTCGCCTCAAGCGGATCGCCGAGTTCCAGCTCAACGTCGAGGGCGTGGTGCTCGCGCCGCCCGGCGGCAGCGAGCCGCACAGCACGATCATCAATGACCGGATCTACCGCGAGGGGGACATGGTCATCGACCGCGTGACGGACGAGCCGGTCGCCGGCCTGCGCGTCGTCGAGATCCTGCGCACGACGGTCCGGTTTCGCTTCGAGGACACGGAGTTCATCCGCGAGCTGAAGCCGCCGCAGTGATGCGGCGGGCCCGACGGAGGGACGTTTCCGCGGGTTCTGCGGCGCGAGGTGGGGGCCTGACCGGGGCTCGCCCGGCTCGTGCCCGCAGCAGCATGACGAACAAGGGGGATGCATGAGGATTCACGCGTGGGCAGCCCTGCTCGCCGTCTTGGCCTACGGGTCCGCGGGGTGGTCTCAGGACCTCGTCGGGAACGAGTCGGCCGTCGACGGCCAGGGGCCGAGGAGCAGCATCCGGATCAACGTCGACGTGGAGCGGGTCCCGCTCAACGACGTGATGGAGCAGATCGGCCGCCAGGTCGGCCGCAACATCCTGGTCGATCCGAACGTGCAGGAGGTCGTCACCGTCGCGCTGCGGGACATCCCGTGGACCGAGGCGGTGGACGTGATCGCCCGCATGACCCGCTGCGAGAAGGAGGATCGGCACGGGGTGATCGTGCTGACGCAGCCGCCGAAGGTGTCGATCCAGTTCACCGACGCGAACGTCCGCACCGTGCTCCAGCTCCTCGCCGCCTACAGCGGGAAGAACATCATCATCTCGCAGGACGTGCGGGGGACGATCACGCTGGACCTCAAGGACGTCCACTGGCTCCGCGCGCTCCACGCGATCGTGCGGACGGTCGGCGAGTTCGAGGTGGTCGAGGAGGAGGGCCAGGACCTCCTCCGCGTGGTGTCGCGCACCTCGATCGAGCAGCAGCTCGAGACGGTCGTGATCCCGCTCCGGTACGTCCGCCCGCCGGCCCATTACCGCGCGCGTCCGCCGGCGTCCTCGACCGGCGGTGGGGCCGGTGCTTCGGGGGCTTCGACCGTGTTCATCGGCCCCCAGCCCACGCCCCTGACGGCCCAGCAGCTCGACCCCGCGAACAACTTCACGCTGTTCCGGGCGCTCCAGGCCGTGGTGCAGTCGAGCCAGCTCGCGGGCGCCACGCTCCAGTACGACCAGGGCACGAACTCGTTCATCGTGACCGCGACCCGGCCGCTGATCCAGCAGATCCGGGCGATCATCAACCAGATCGACATCGAGCCGGCGCAGATCTTCTGCGAGGTCCGCTTCGTCGCGACGCGAGACAACAACTTCCAGGAGTACGGGATCGAGTTCGGCGAGGGGAGCGACTCCCAGGGGCTGACCGCCTCGGGGCCGTTCGACCAGTCGCGCGGCCAGTTCCTCGACCCGTTCATCAACCGGGAGATCTTCTTCGCTGACCCGACGACCCCACCGGGCCAGCCGGCCCAGGGCCTCGGCCCGTCGGCGGGCCAGTTCCCGTTCCGGTTCTCCCAGGACTTCTCCGACGTGTTCAACCTCCTGGGGGTGATCGACCTGCGCGGGCTCAACATGTCGCTCAACCTGATCGATCGGGACAACCGCTCGCGGGTGATCCAGTCCCCGTCGCTCTTCATGCTCGACAACCAGGACGCGGTGATCTTCGTCGGCGAGCAGGTCCCCTACGCGCAGTTCAGCGCCCAGCCGGACGCCAACGGCAACGTCGTCCAGACGCTCCAGGAGGGGCAGCGCTCGCCGGTGGCCGTCGGCTTCTCGCTGTTCGTCCAGCCGCACGTCGTGCCGGACGTCGACCGGATCAACCTCACCGTGATCCCGCGGGTCACCGAGCTGACCGGCTCGACGGCGCCGTCGAACCCGGGCTTCGAGCTGTTCAACTTCGGCGGCAACCAGAACCTGTTCCTGCTCCTCCCGCGGCTCCGGGAGCAGGCCCTCGTCACGCAGATCATGCTCGACAACACGAACACGGCCGTGCTGGGCGGGCTCCTCACGGAGCAGAACCTCGAGATCACGAAGCGGGTGCCCGTGCTCTCGAGCCTGCCCCTGCTCGGGAGCATCTTCACGAACAAGCAGCTCACCCGGCAGGTGGAGAACCTGACGATCCTGATCACGCCGACGATCATCCGGAACTCGCGGACGATCGACACGATCTTCATGCGCGCCACCCAGCGCCTCGAGGAGACGGACTACTTCTACAAGAAGTTCGAGGCCCCCGCCGAGGACGAGAAGCTCGGCTACGAGGGCGGCCGCTGAGGCGAGGCGCCGCGACGGCGCGGCCCGTGCGGGCGCGCCGCGCCCGCTGACGATTCGAGGGGAGCCCGGGGCGGACGCCGCCCCGGGCTCCTCGGCTTGCTGGCCGACGGCGGGGCGCGCGCGCGCAGGCCTCGGCCCTTCGGGGAGGTGACCGCTCATGGTCAAGCGCATGCTGATCAACGTGGCCGAGGCGGAGGAGGCCCGCCTCGCCGTCGTCGAGAACGACCTGCTCTCGGAGCTCTACGTCGAGCGCACGACCGAGGAGAAGTACCTCGGGAACATCTACAAGGGGCGGATCGCGAACGTCGAGCAGAGCATCCAGGCGGCGTTCGTCGACTTCGGGCGGGAGCACAACGGGTTCCTGCACGTCAGCGACGTCATGCCCGCCTACGGCAAGCGGACGACGCACGACGGCGACGAGCAGGACATCACCCAGCTCCTCGCGCCCGGGCAGGAGGTCCTCGTCCAGATCACGAAGGCCCAGATCGGCACGAAGGTGCCGACGCTGACCACGTACATCAGCCTCCCCGGGCGCTACCTCGTGCTCATGCCCTCGATCAGCAAGTGCGGGGTCTCGAAGAAGATCACCCACGAGGAGGAGCGGCAGAAGCTGCGCGCCCTGCTCAAGGGGCTCAACCCGCCGGCGGGCATGGGGTACATCATCCGCACCGCCGGGCTCGATCGCTCCCGCGAGGAGCTCGCCCGCGACCTCGCGTACCTCCTCAACCTCTGGAAGGCGATCCTCGAGAAGGTGAAGACCTCCGAGTCGCCGGCCACGATCTACAAGGAGAGCGACCTCGTCATCCGGTCGATCCGGGACCTGTTCCAGGGCGACATCGACGAGATCTGCGTGGACGACTACGACGTCTACGTGCGGGCGCGCGAGTTCCTGCGCGCGGTCATGCCGCGCTACGAGAGCGCGGTCAAGTTCTACCCCGGCCCGACCCCGCTGTTCCACCGCTACAACGTCGAGCGGCAGATCGAGGGGCTGCAGGCCAAGCGCGTCCCGCTGAAGTCGGGAGGCTCGATCATCATCGAGCAGACCGAGGCGCTCGTCGCGATCGACGTGAACTCGGGGAAGTTCAAGGGCGAGAAGAACCTCGAGGAGACCGCCTACCGGACGAACCTCGAGGCCGCCGAGGCGATCTCGCGCCAGGTCCGGCTCCGGGACCTGGGCGGCCTGATCGTGTGCGACTTCATCGACATGCGCGAGGCGAAGCACCGCACCGCGGTCGAGCGCGCGCTTCGCGCCCACCTGCGCCGGGACCGCGCCCGGGTCCGGGTGGCGCGCATGTCGCGCTTCTCGCTCATCGAGATGACCCGGCAGCGGGTCCGCGAGAGCCTCAAGCGGACCACCTACCGGCCGTGCGCCCACTGCGCGGGGACCGGCTACGTCAAGTCGGTCGAGTCGCTGGCGCTCGAGGCGCTGCGGGAGGTCCAGCTCCGCCTCGTGGAGCACCCCAACGTGCCCGTCCGCGTCGTCTGCCACCCGGAGGTCGCGGACTACCTGCGGAAGCGGAAGGCCGACGCCGTGGCAGGCCTCGCCGAGCGGTTCGGCCAGCCGGTCGAGGTCGTCGCCTCGAAGGACCTCCGCGCCGACGAGATCAAGTTCAACTGACGAGCGAGCGCCCCGACGGCGAGGCCCGTGCGGGCCTCGCCGTCGGGGCGAGCCGCCTCCGGTCACCGGGGCTCCCACTCCGGGCGCCTCCCGGGTGCAAGAATTCTCCTCGCCCGCTCGTCCTTCTCATCGGGCGACCCGCCCGCGGGCGGGCCGCACCACACTAGGCCTTGCCGAGCATGGGGTTATGCTTCCGTGACGCGTTGACAGGTCGGGCGCATGGAGCTAGCATTGGCGCCTTCGACTGCCAGGAGGACTTCGTGCGCAGAGCGGTCAACGCCCGTCGGGGCTTCACGCTGATCGAGCTCCTGATCGTGATCGCGATCATCGGCGTGCTCGCCGCCATGCTCCTCGGAGCGATCTTCAAGGCGCGGACGCGCTCGCTCGAGGCGATCGCGAAGAGCGAGATCCAGTCGATCAAGTCGGCCCTCGCGATGTACGAGTCGGATCACGGGCGCTTCCCCCGCTGGGGCGCGCCGCCGAACGGCGCCCGTCCGACGAGCATGGGGGACGCCTTCAACGACGCGGCCGCCCTGTACCGGGGGCTCCGGAACAAGCCGACGCTCGTGCTCGGCGGCGGGCAGAACTCGCCCTACCTGGAGTGGAAGTCCGAGAAGATCGGGGTCGTCGACGCGGCCGCCCTGAGGACGTTCCAGGCGACGATCTTCTCGGCCGACCCGCCCGTCCCCTTGACGAGCGCCGACGCCGACCGGGTGAACGTCGCGACCTTCCAGAACGGGTACCGTGGCCCCGGCTCCGGGCAGGTCCTCGTGCTGCTCGACCCCTGGGGCAACCCGTACAACTATCGAGAGTGGGGCTCGGTGCGCCAGTCCGTGAAGGACACGTTCATGGCGAACTCGACCGCGGCCCCGGGGTTCGGGCTGGTCCTGGCGCCGGCGAACAACCGGCAGGGGGCCCCTGTGCTGCCCGCCGCGCAGCTCCGGGACGCGCCGCACACCCCCACGAGCTTCGACATCTGGAGCAACGGCTCGAACGGGGTGAACGAGTTCGGAACGATCGACTCGGACGATCTGACGAGCTGGAGGTGACCGTGCGCAGCGCGCGGCGCGCCCGCGGGGGCTTCACGCTCGTCGAGATGCTCGTGGTCGTCGGGATCCTCGTCGTGCTGACCTCGCTCCTGATCGTCGGGCTCCGGACCTCGGTCGAGAAGGCCAAGAACCAGAACACGAAGGCGCTGATCGGCCGGATCAAGACCGCGCTCGAGAGCTACCACGCGGACTTCCGGGACTACCCGCCCGACGGCTACGACGCGGAGCGCGTGGGCGAGGCGCTTCCACACGTCGACGGGGTGTTCGTCGGGATCCCGGTGGCGGGGGGCCAGCCACGGCGGCTCAAGGCGACGGCGTCCTTGATGTACTTCCTGTGTCGGCCGCTCGTGAGCCTCTCGTTCCGCGGCGACGCGAGCTCGGGCGACCCGCGGAACCGGGTCTACAAGTCGGTCGGGCCCTACCTCGAGGAGCTGAGCGAGAGCAACTTCTCCCGCCCCCAGGCGACGCGCTCGGACGGGTCGGTCGTGGCCTTCCGGCCGGACTTCCCCTGGATCGCGAACGACTTCTGGGACGCGCCCGGCAACATGCGGCTCTGCGAGATCATCGACGCCTACGGGCGCCCGCTCTGCTACGACCGGGTCCGGGCCTTCGACCGCGCGAGCCCCGGGGCGACGAACGTGTTCTTCCAGCCCGATCGATTCCAGAACACCGGCGGCGCTGCGACGTCGGGCAAGGGCTATGGCGTCCACCCCGACACGGTCTACATGGAGAACTCCATGCCGCTGTTCGACGAGGACGAGGCCTACCGCGGCCCCGACGGCTACGCCGAGTTCGTGGCCGGGCTGAGTCAAGTCGACCGGGTCCGCTACCACAACGACCCGCGCTTCGTGCCGAACTACGTGTACGTCTACCCGACCGGGGGAAGCAGCACCGGGGGGACCTCGACGAGCCAGCTCGAGCCGAAGTACATCGGTGGCTACGACCTGTGGTCGTACGGGCGGTCCTACATGGACCCGACCGACGACATCGGGAGCTGGGAGTGATCGGCGTCGCGGCGGCGCGCCGAGGAGGAGGTCCCGTGCGTCGGACCAGGGCCCGTCGCGGCTTCACCCTCATGGAGCTGCTCGTCGTCATGGGGATCATCATCCTCATGACGGCCATGTCGCTGCCCGCGATCTCGAAGTTCCTCGACGGGCAGCAGCTCCAGCAGAGCGGCCGGATCATGCAGAGCGCCTTCAACGAGGCGCGCCGCGCGGCCGTGACCCAGCGCATGGAGAATTACCTGATCTTCTTCCGCGAGATGGACCCCGCGACGCAGGAGACGAGGTGGGGCGTCCAGCGCTACCGGAAGGGCTTCGGCTACGAGGGGCCGCCCCACCTGCTCCTCCCCAACGTGCAGTTTGGCCTGCAGGCCGGCTCAGGCACGACGACCGGCGGGCCCGAGATCGCCGGTCGGCTCGAGGGGTCGGGGCTTCCAGTGTTCTCCAAGGTCCCACCCGAGAACGACGGCACCCTGTTCGACACCTCGCGGCGCGATGTGAAGTTCACAGGCGTCCTCAAGTTCCTGAAGGACGGCACGATCACGATCGTGGTCCCCGGCGGAGCTTCCTCGCCAGGTTGGAGCCTGACCCCGCCCGCCGATCTGTTCGACCTGAACATCCCCACGAACCACTCGGTCGGGGCCTTCGACCTGCTCAGCTCGCAGGTCGACTTCAACCTGCGGGAGACCGGGGACCGTGAGGTCGACCGCCGCTGCTTCTGCGACGTCGACCCGAACACGGGACGCCTCGTGATCCGCGTCGTCCAGCCCACCGAATGAGCGCTGCCCTGGAGGGTTCCATGCACGGCCTCGCATCGCCCCCCCGCCGCGCCCGTCGCGCGGGGTTCACGATCCTCGAGATCCTGATCGCGATCGTCGTCCTGGTCCTGGGGATCACCGGGATCATCGCGCTGTTCCCGACGGCGATCGAGTCGGGGAACAAGACGATCGAGGACAGCTACGCGGCCGCGATCACGCAGTCGGTCGTGGACGCGATCGCGGTCGGCCTGTCCGAGAGCCGCTACACGGTCCCCGCCGCGGGCAGGACCTACTCGTACTTCATCTTCAACCATGACGGCGTGCTCGACGCGCCGCCCGAGCGGCCCGAGGACTACTCCTTCAACCAGCAGCCGCGGCGGGACTACATGATCCTGCTCCCGCAGTCGAAGGGCGGCGAGCCGAACGTGGACGCCCTGCTCGAGCCGGTGTTCGTCTACCCCGTGCCGATGCCGGCCGGCTCGGCGACCGGCGGCGAGCGCGACCTGGGCAGCCTCTCGCCCGGCGCGCTCAAGGACAACCTCGCCGACACCGAGTGGCGCACCACCACCGAGGGCGTCCGCGTGCCCTGGATCTCGCGCGTGTTCCAGCTCGGCCGGTACCGCGCCGGCGCGGCGGTCTACCCCGCGGGGCTCGGGCCGGGCGACATCCGGAGCGAGTTCCTCGGCGAGGCGATCGCGAGCGGGGGCTCCATGGTGGCGGGCGACCGGGCGATCGCGTCGGACCCGTACCCCTCCTACTCCTTCGCGTTCTACCTCCAGCGGGCCCGGGTCGACACGAACGGCCCCGGCGGCGTGCCGGACGGGCAGATCCTGTCGACGCCCGCGGGCGTCGCGGACGCCTACTCGAACTCGCTCTACGAGCTCCGGATCATGGTGTTCCGGAACTTCGACCTCCAGACGGCCGCCGCGTTGGCGACCGACACGGGGCTCCCCGTGCCGCGCAGCAACGTCCCGGTCCGGGAGTTCATCACCCTCATCTCGCTCTGAGGGCGGCGCCCGCCTGGCCCAGGCCGGGGAGGGCGCCCGCGAGGAGAGTCGCCCATGCAACGGCCGCACGCCGCCGCGCCGCCGAGACCCCGCCGTGGGTTCACGCTGGTGGAGCTGCTGGTCGCGATCGCGCTCATGACGATCCTGACCGGGAGCGTCGTGTTCATCTTCATCCACTCGCAGAAGATCTTCGCGCTCGTCGACGCGCGCGTGCAGGTCTACCAGTACGCCCGGTACGCCTTCGACCAGATGGAGCGCGACCTCGCCAACGTCATCAAGACGAGCGACATGGAGTTCTTCGACGACAACCCGCCGCCGAACGGCCGGTTCGGGCGCTACGACCCCGGCGAGGAGATCCCGATCCGCCGGACCGAGGGGCCCGACTCCTTCTACAACCGGTCGTTCACGATCCGGCAGCCGGCGGCCTACGAGGCGATCGACGACGGGCTGCTCTACCGGCGCGACTCGATCTACTTCAAGACGATCACGACGGTGGACAACCAGGCCAGCGCCGCGCTGGTCGAGTACGCCCTCGTCGACACGGACCGCGAGCGCCCCAAGCTGGTCAAGAAGCTCTGGCGGGTGACCGGCCTCGACGCGGCGAACCCCCTCCGCCCGCGCAAGCAGATCAACGGCGCGCCGGGGAGCCAGGCCCAGCCGATCGTGCAGGACCTCTGCCTCTACGCGGTCGAGGCTCGCTTCGAGATCTTCGTGCGGAACCGGCGCCGGTTCGACCCGGGCGAGTTCTACGAGACCAGCGCGTTGATCGACCCCCCGCTCCGGCAGCCGGCGGCGATCCGCCCGTTCGAGCCGCACCCCGACGACGGCGACACGGACGTGCGCGTCGTGCAGACCTACTACGACGTCCGCCACGACCGCTCGACGATCCAGCCGGACCTGGGGGTCGTGTCCTGGGCGGAGGGCGGGCTGTTCCGGACCGAGCAGTTCTTCTCGTTCCCCATGCTCCGCGAGGGGGACCGGATCTTCCTCTCGGGCGGCGGGATCCAGCCCCGCGAGCACACGGTCGACAGCTTCCGCCGGCCCGACGGCACCCCCTGGCAGCCGACCGATCCGCCCACCGCGCTCCGGATCCGCTTCAAGGAGCCGGTCGAGTGGCCGAGCGGGACCTCGGGGTCCGACCTGCGGGTCCAGTGGGACTGCTCGTGGATCCCGTCGGCGGTCCGGGTCGCGCTCAAGATCAAGGACGCGAAGTCGCTCGAGCCTCGCTCCGTCCAGCGCGTGTTCAAGATCCTCTCGCAGTAGGTCGCGAGGGGAGGTCGCCGCGAGGGGGTTGCTCGGGGAGCGGGAGCCCCCTGGCGGCGACCTCCCCTCGCGACCTACGCAGGGATCGACGGCGGGAAGGAGCCTGGCAAGCGCCTGGCCCCCGCGAGGTGGTGTGCGTCGGGTTCGAGGGCGTGGAGGAGCTCGGGGGAGCGCCTGGAGCCAAGCGGGGGCGAATCGGCGGCCGGGAAGGGCCAGGAGGTCGCCATGGGCCGGGCGAGACGTGGACGGGGCCGTGAGGTCGGGATCTACGTGGGGAGGGCCAGGAGGCGGCGGGCGGCCTCGTAGGGGGTGACCGTCCGGTCGTCGACGCCGGCGGCGAGGTCGTCGAGGGCGGCGACGCGGGCAGGCGTCCAGAAGGAGCGCGCGCGGGCGCGCTCGACGAGCTCGCGCACGCGATCGCGCGCGATCCGACGCCGGTGACGCGCCAGCTCGCCCGAGGTGGCCAGGTGCTCCTGGTGGCGGAGCACGGCGTCGAGGAGCGCGGGGACCCCGTCGCCCCGGATCGCGACCGTCTGGAGCACGGGCGGCGACCACGTCGGCCGCCCCGGGGCCCCGTGGCCGTGCGCGAGCTCGAGCATGGCCTCGAGCTCGCGCACGAAGCGGTCGGTGCCCTCGCGGTCCGCCTTGTTCACGCAGAAGACCTGCGCGACCTCCATGAGCCCGGCCTTCATGGCCTGGATCCCGTCGCCGGACTCGGGCGAGACCACGACGACGGTCGTGTCGGCCGTGCTCGCGACCTCGACCTCGCTCTGCCCGACCCCGACCGTCTCGACGACGAGCACCTCGCGACCGGCCGCGTCGAGCACGTCGAGCGCCTCGTGCGTCTTGGCCGAGAGCCCGCCCAGGCTCCCGCGCGAGGCCATGCTGCGAATGAACACGCCGGGGTCGGTCGCGACCCGGTCCATGCGGATCCGGTCGCCGAGCAGGGCGCCCCCGGTGAAGGGGCTGGTCGGGTCGACGCACACGACGCCGACCGTGCGCCCGCGGCGGCGCAGCTCGAGCACGAGCGCCTCGACGAGGGTCGACTTCCCGGCCCCCGGCGGCCCCGTGACCCCGATCCGGCGGGCCCGGCCGACCGCGGGCGCGAGCGCCTCGAGCAGCCGCTCGGCGCCCGCCGCCTCGTCCTCGACGATCGAGATCGCGCGCGCGCAGGCCCGGCGGTCCCCCGCGAGGACGCGGTCGGCCAGCGCCCGGAGCGCCCCGAGGGCGGCCTCTGGGACCTCGCCCGCCACCCCGCCGGCACCCGACCGCGCGTCCCCTTGTTCTCCCACCGCGGCGCTCCTGCTGCCCGCGCCCAAGGGGGCAGCCGTGGCCCGGGGGCGCGGGCGCGCCATTTCACGGGAGCGCCGGGCGGGGCGCAACCCGGGCGTCGCGCGAGGCGCGGGACCTCGGGTTGCGACCGCCGCCCAGCGCCGTAAACTGGCGCGCCTCACGGCCCGCCTGGGCCGCTCGCCCGCTCGGCCGCCCTCCCGGCCCCCCTCGAGGTCCCCATGCAGCGCCGCGCCTCCCTGCCCCTCCTCGCCGCCCTCCTCGCGCCCATGGCCGTGGCGCTGACCGGCTGTCCGCCGACCGACGGTCAAGGGGCCGGCAGCGGCGGCAACGTCCGGCTCGCGTTCGCGGGCCCCCTGAGCGGCGGCGCCGCCAACCTGGGGATCGCGAGCCGCAAGGGCTTCGAGCTCGCGATCAAGCAGCGCAACGAGCGCGGGGGGGTGGGCGGCCAGCAGGTCGAGGCGCTCGTCGAGGACGACAAGGGCGACCCGAACGAGGCGTCGAACGTGGCGCAGAAGCTCGCGGCCGACGCGCGCGTGAGCGCCGTCGTCGGGCACTTCAACTCGGCCTGCAGCAACGCCGCGAAGGACACCTACAACCGCAAGCAGGTCGTGCAGTTCTCGCCCGGGTCCACGAACATCACGGTCTGCCGGGACGCGGACTGGACGTTCCGCAACCTCTACCACGACGGCTACCAGGGGATCTTCATGGCCCGCTACGTGCGGGAGATCCTCGGCCACACGAAGGCCGCGATCGTGTTCGACAACGACGACTACGGGCGCGGGCTCAAGGACGCGATCGAGGCGAAGGCGGCCGAGATCGGGCTCGAGATCGTCGCGCAGGAGTCCTACCTGCGCGAGCGGACGCAGGACTTCAAGACGCTCGCGACGACGCTCCGCGACAAGGCGCCCCAGGCCCTGATCGTCTCCGGCCTCTACAACGAGGCCACGCTCCTCGCCAAGGCCGTCCGCAACGACCTGGGCTGGAAGGACGTCGCGATCCTCGGCTCGGACGGGGTCATGGACCCGGCCTTCGCCAAGGAGGCGGCCTGCGAGGGGGGCTACGTCGTGACGCCCTTCCACTTCGCGAACGACGCCTCGCCCGAGGCCCGGAAGTTCGGGGAGGACTTCCGCGCCGCCTACGGCGAGGACCCGGACACATGGGCCGCGCTCAGCTACGACGCGACGAACATGCTCCTCGACGCGATCGCCGAGGTGGGCCCCGACCGGACGAAGGTCCGCGACTGGCTCGCCGGCAAGCGCGACCTGGCGGCCGGGTTCAAGGGCGTCACGGGGGTGACCTACTTCGACGAGCACGGTGACTGCCCGTCCAAGCCGGCGCAGGTGGTGCTCGTGCGCAACGGAGGCTTCGTGCTCGCCGAGAAGCAGCTCGCGGCCGAGTGAGGGCGCCGTGCCGCTCGAGCTCGCCGAGGCCTCGCTCCTCCTCACCTTCTTCAACGCGCTGACCGAGGGCTCGACCTACGCCCTGATCGCCGTCGGCTACACGATGGTCTACGGGATCGTGAAGCTGATCAACTTCGCCCACGGCGAGGTCTACATGGTCGGCGCGGTCACGGCCTGGTGGCTGTTCGTGACCCCGCAGGTCCCGCTGCTCGCGGCGCTCCTGCTCGCCATGGCGGTCTGCGCGGCCCTCGGGCTCGCGCTCGACCGCGTCGCCTACCGGCCGCTCCGCCGCTCGACGAGGCTTGCTGCGCTGATCACGGCGATCGGCATGTCGCTCGTGCTCCAGACGACCGTGCAGCTCACGTTCGGCGCGAAGTTCGAGGCCTTCCCCGAGACGACGCGCGCGCGCGTGCTCGTGGACGGCTGCCCCGCCCGCGAGCGCCCCGACCCGGCCGCCCGGGCGGTGGTCACCCTCGGGCTCGGGAGCCAGCCGCCCGTCGCGCAGCCCGCGGGGCCGACCCCGGACGGCTGGGTGCCGGTGGCCTGGACCGTCGACGCGCGCACGTCGGAGCCGGGGGGCCCGACGCCCGGAGGCCCGCCGGGCGAGGGCGCCGCCGACGCCCCCACGAGCGCGGTGCTGTGGGTCGAGGCGGCCCACGTGCGGCGCCTCCAGGGCACCCCGCCGGCGCTGAACGCCGACGTGCTCGCCGGCGCGGGCGGCGAGCGGCTCAAGCTCCCGCTCAAGGACGTCCTGATCTGGGTCGCGGCCGCCGGCATGATGCTCGGCCTGCACCTCCTCGTGCAGCGCACGAAGGTCGGCCGGGCCATGCGCGCCTGCGCGCTCGACCAGACGACCGCCGCGCTCATGGGCGTCTCGGTCGACCGGGTGATCGCCTACACGTTCATGATCGGGTCGGCCATGGCGGCCGTCGCGGGCGTCCTCTACTCGCTCAAGGTGGGCGGGAACATCTCGTTCCGCATGGGCTACTACCCCGGCGTGATCGCGTTCGCCGCGGCCGTCCTGGGCGGGATCGGCAACCTCAAGGGCGCGCTCCTGGGCGGCATGCTGCTCGGGTTCACGAAGGCGTTCTGCGCGACCTACCTCTCGTCCGACTACGACTTCGCCGCCTGCTTCTCGGTCATGATCGGCGTGATCATCTTCCGCCCCTACGGGCTGCTCGGGCGGCCGGGGGCGACGCGCGCGTGAGCGCGCCGGCCTCGCCCCCGGCCCCCCTCGCCCCGGCCCCGGGCCCGGCCGCGCGCCGGCCCGCCTGGCTGCTCCCGGCCCTCGGCTGGGGGGGCGCGCTCCTCGCGCTCCTGCTGGTCGGCGGGGTCGGCTCCCCGTTCCTCGTCTCGATCGCGCTCTCGATCATGCTCCACGCGATCTTCGCGCTCGGGCTCAACGTCGTCGTCGGCTACACGGGGCTCCTCGACCTCGGCTACGCGTCGTTCATCGCGATCGGGGCCTTCGTCGTCTCGCTCGGGCTCGTGCTCACCCACCAGCCGCCGCGGGACCTGCCCGCGCTCCCCGTCCGGCAGCTCGTCCTCACGCAGGCCCAGCGCGAGCTGGCCCCGCGGGCCGGCGTCCCCCTCGTCGTGCGCGAGCGGCCCGACCTCCGCTACGACGTGGTGGCGGGCGCCGAGGCCGTCCTCGACGCGCTGGCCCGCGACGTCCGCGCGCTCGACGCCGAGCACGTGCGCGGCCTGACGTTCCCCGTCGGCCAGGCGACCGCGCGCGGGAGCCTGCCGTTCGCGTTCCCCGGGGGCCTGTTCGTGCTCCTCGCGCTCGCCGGCGCCGCGGGGGCCGCCGCGGGCGTCCTGCGCGGCTTCCCGACGCTGCGGCTCACGGGGGACTACTACGCGATCGTGACGCTCGGCTTCGCCGAGATCGTCTGGCTCGTGACCCTGAACGAGGACTGGCTGACGGGCGGCGCGTTCGGGATCAAGCTCTCGGAGCGGTTCCGCCCGCGCATGTTCGGCGACGCGCTCTACGACGACACCTGGCAGTTCTACGGCGTCGTGCTCGCGGCGCTGGCCGCCGCGGTCGTCGCGTCGTGGCGCCTCGAGCGCTCGCGCGTCGGGCGGGCCTGGGCCGCGATCCGCGCCGACGAGACCGCCGCGCGCTCGTCCGGGATCGACGTCGACCGCTACAAGCTGCTCGCCTTCGCCGTGAGCGGGGCGATCGGCGCGGTGGGCGGCGGCCTGTTCGCGCTCAAGGTGGGGACGATCGTCGCCACGAAGTTCGACATCTGGCTCTCGATCGTGGTCGTGTGCTGCCTCGTGCTCGGCGGCATGGGGACGCTCCGCGGCGCCGTCGCCGGCGCCGCGCTCCTGATCGGGCTCGGCGAGGTGCTCCGGCTCCTCTCCGACACGACCTCGCTGGGGTCGTGGGCGCTCCCCGCCGAGGCGCGGTTCCTCGTGTACGGGCTCGTGCTCGTGGTCGTCATGCGCTTCCGGCCGCAGGGCCTGCTCGCCGGCCGGGGCGGGGGCGGCCTGGACGCGGGCGGGCTCGACGCCCTCCTCGCGGCGCCCTCGCGCCTGTTCACGCTCGCGGGCGCGCCGCCGGCAGGGCCGGCGGACGCGCCCGCGGCGTCCGCGGGGCCGACCGACGCGCCCGAGGCAGGCGCGCCGTCCGCGACCGGGCTCGAGGGGGGGCCGTGAGCGGGCTCGACGACCGCGGCCGGATCAGCGAGCGCCTGCGGGCGCTCCACCGGGACGGCGCCGGCGCGGGCGCCGCTCGGACGCTCCTCGAGGTCCGCGGGCTCGGCAAGAGCTTCGGCGGGCTGCGGGCCGTGAACGACTTCTCGTTCGAGGTGGCCGAGGGCTCGATCACCGCGCTGATCGGCCCGAACGGGGCCGGCAAGACGACCGCCTTCAACATGGTCACGGGCGTGGTCGAGCCGACCGACGGGTCGATCCTGCTCGACGGGGCCGAGCTGCGCGGGCTGCGCCCCGACCGGATCTGCGCGCTCGGCGTCGCGCGCACGTTCCAGAACATCCGCCTGTTCGAGGACCAATCGGCGCTCGAGAACGTCAAGGTGGGGCTCCACCGCCGGCTCACGAGCGGGCTCCTGGGCGCGCTCCTCCGCACGCGCGCCTTCCGCGACGAGGAGCGCGAGGCCGCGGCGGCCGCCGCCCGCTACCTCGACTTCGTGGGCCTCCTCTCGCGCGGCAGCGAGCCCGCGGGCGGGCTCGCCTACGGCGAGCGGCGCCGGCTCGAGATCGCGCGGGCGCTCGCGAGCGCGCCGCGCCTGCTCCTCCTCGACGAGCCGGCCGCCGGCATGAACCCGCAGGAGACGGTCGAGCTCATGGCGCTGATCCACCGGATCCGCGCCGCCGGGGTCACCGTCCTCCTGATCGAGCACGACATGAAGCTCGTCATGGAGATCAGCGACACGATCTTCGTGCTCGACCACGGCGAGGAGATCGCCCGCGGCGCGCCCGAGGCGATCCGTCGCGACGAGCGTGTGATCCACGCCTACCTGGGGGTGCCGGACTGATGGCCCCGCTCCTCGAGCTGGATCAGGTGTGGGCCGGCTACGGGCCCATGGAGGTCCTGCGCGGCGTGTCGCTCCACGTCGCGCAGGGCGAGATCGTCGCGTTGATCGGGGCGAACGGCGCCGGCAAGACGACCACGCTCAACGTGATCTCGAACGTCGTGCCCGTCCGCCGGGGCGCCGTCCGCTGGGAGGGCGCCCCGAGCTCGGGCGGGTCGATCGTCGAGACCGTCCGCCGCGGGATCATCCACGTGCCCGAGGGGCGCCGCCTGTTCGCCGACATGACGATCGACGAGAACCTCGAGATGGGCGCCTTCCTGCGCGAGGACCCCGCCGGCGTCCGCGACGACCGCGAGCGCATGTTCGCGCTGTTCCCGCGCCTGAAGGAGCGCCGCGAGCAGCGGGCCGGCAGCCTGTCGGGCGGCGAGCAGCAGATGCTCGCGATCGCCCGGGGGCTCATGGCCCGGCCGCGCCTGCTCCTGCTCGACGAGCCGTCGCTCGGGCTCGCCCCGATCGTGAGCCAGCAGATCTTCCGCACCGTCCGCGCGCTCAACGCGGAGCAGGGCGTGACCGTCCTCATCGTCGAGCAGAACGCCCACGCCGCGCTCGAGCTCGCGCAGCGCGCCTACGTGCTCGAGACGGGCTGCGTCTGCATGTCCGGCGTTTCCAAGGACTTGCGCGACGACCCCCGCGTCCGGGCCGCGTACCTGGGCGAGTGACGCCGCGCGTCGTCCACCGCCTTCCGCCGGAGGGTGTGGAGAGTGTGGGGACGCGTCCCGTAACCCGTTCCGTCCGAATGCCTTGCCGTGGCCGCGAGGTGGGGAGGGGGGCGGGAGAACCCGTGGGCGCCTTCCCCGACGCACGGGGCGTCGTGGTTGACAGGATGTAGGGGTGCCGCTAGGGTTCCGCCCGTTCCAGGGGGCAGATGGGCCATGGCACAGGGGCGAGACGCCGAGCGCGCTGCAGACGACGAGGGCGCGCCGGCCGCGGACCCCGTGGCCGCGAAGAAGAAGGCCGCCAAGCGGCCCGCGGCGAAGAAGAAGGCCGCGAAGAAGAAGGCCACGAAGAAGTCCAGCGCGGCGGAGGCGGCGGACGACGGGGCCGAGGCCCCCAAGAAGAAGGCCGCCCGGAAGGCGGCCGCCAAGAAGACGCCCGCCAAGAAGAAGGCGACCCGGCGGCCCGCGGCCCCGGCCGACCTCGACCTCGACGAGGACCTCCGGCAGGTCGAGGGCGAGGCCTTCGTCGACACGGACGACGACGGGCCCGGCGGCCGCGACCTCGTGGTCGTCGAGTCGCCCGCCAAGGCCAAGACGATCAACAAGTTCCTGGGCAAGGGCTACCGCGTCATGGCCAGCATGGGCCACGTCCGCGACCTGCCCGAGAACGACCTGGGCGTCGACCTCGAGCACGGCTTCGAGCCGACCTACGAGCCGCTCGCCGAGAAGAAGAAGGTCATCGCGGAGCTCCGGTCGGGCGCCAAGGACGCGGGCACCGTCTGGCTCGCGTGCGATATGGACCGCGAGGGGGAGGCGATCGCCTGGCACGTGGCCGAGCTCCTCCCGCCCGCGGCGCGCCGGCGCTGCAAGCGGGTCGCCTTCAACCAGATCACGCGCGACGCGATCCGGAAGGCGTTCGAGCACCCGCGGGCGCTCGACATGAACAAGGTCAACGCGCAGCAGGCGCGGCGCGTCCTCGACCGGATCGTCGGCTACAAGCTCTCGCAGCTCCTCTGGAAGAAGGTCCGGCGCGGGCTCTCGGCCGGGCGCGTGCAGTCGGTCGCGGTGCGGATCGTGGTCGAGCGGGAGAAGGAGATCCAGGCCTTCGTCCCGGTCGAGTACTGGGAGCTCGACGCGACGCTCGACGCGCCGCGCCTCCGCGGGGAGCTCGCGGGGACCGACGCGGCCGCCGAGCAGCCGCCGCCCTGGCAGCTCCAGGCGAGCTTGATCCGTCTCGCCGGCGAGAAGCTCGACCCGGCCGGGCGGCGGGTCGCGAGCGAGGCCGAGGCGCGCGCCGTCGAGGCCGCGCTCGCGACGGCCCGCTACCGGGTCGCGTCCGTCGAGCAGCGCGAGCGGCGCGCGAACCCGCGCCCGCCGTTCATCACGTCGACGCTCCAGCAGGCCGCCTCGTCGGAGCTCGGCTTCGGCGCCAAGCGGACCATGCAGATCGCGCAGGGGCTCTACGAGGGCGTGGACGTGGGCGGCGAGGGCGCCGTCGGCCTGATCACCTACATGCGCACCGACTCGTTCGCGCTCGCGCCGGAGGCGGTCGCCGAGGCGCGCGACTTCGTCGAGCGCAGCTTCGGCGCGCCCTACCTCCCCGAGGAGCCGAACGTCTACCGGCGCGGCAAGCTCAAGGTCGCGGCGCAGGAGGCGCACGAGGCGATCCGGCCGACCTCGGTCGAGCGGACCCCCGAGGCCGTCGCGCCCTACCTCGACGGCGACCAGCTCAAGCTGTACCGCCTGATCTGGCGCCGGTTCGTGGCCTGCCAGATGACCCCGGCCCGCTTCCTCGGCATGACCGTGGACGTCGACGCCACGGCCCAGGACCCGGCGGCGCTCCCCGGCGGGGCGACGCTGCGGGCCACGGGCTCGCGGCTGCTCTTCGACGGCCACCTCCGGGTCTCGGGCCGCGACCAGAGCGACCGGCTCCTCCCCGCCGTGGCCGAGGGCGACGCGCTCGACCTCGTCCCGCCGCTCGTGACCCAGCAGAAGTTCACGCAGCCGCCGCCGCGCTACACGGAGGCCAGCCTCGTCAAGCGCCTCGAGGCCGAGGGGATCGGGCGCCCCTCGACCTACGCCTCGATCATCGACACGATCCAGCGGCGCGGCTACGTCGAGCAGGTGAACCGCGCGCTCCACGCGACGACGAAGGGCATGATCGTCACCTGGAAGCTGGGCCAGTTCTTCGGCGACATCATGGACTACGGCTACACGCGGGCCATGGAGACGAACCTCGACCGCGTCGAGGGCGCGGTCGCCAGCGCCGCGCCGGGCGAGGCCGAGGCCGAGCTCGAGGCCGGCGGGGGCGACGACGAGGGGGAGGCCGAGGGCGAGACGCTGCCGGCGCTCGACTGGCGCGACCTGCTGGCGGAGTTCTACCGCGACTTCGACCGCGACCTCCAGCGCGCGCAGCAGGACATGAAGGGCGTCAACGAGGACCCCGAGCCGACCGAGCACCCGTGCCCCGCCTGCGGGGCGAAGCTCGTCAAGATGTACAACACGCGCGAGTTCACGCAGTTCCTGGGCTGCCCGCGCTACCCCGAGTGCAAGACGACGGTCCCGCTCGACGACGAGGGGCGCCCGGCGCCCGACGTGCACGTCGACGCCAACTGCCCCAAGTGCAGCAAGCCGCTCGTGATCAAGTCGGGGCGGCGCGGGCGGTTCTTCGCCTGCACGGGCTACCCCGAGTGCAAGGAGACGTTCGAGCTGGGCGCCGACGGCAACCCCGTGCCCAAGCCGTCGGTCGACGCGAAGTGCCCCGACTGCGAGGGGGAGATGACGGTCCGCCGCGGGCGGACGGGGAGCTTCCTCGGCTGCGCGTCCTACCCGAAGTGCCGGGGCACGCTCCCGCTCGTCCAGCAGCCCGACGGGACGTGGGCCGTGGGCGAGCGCGGCCGGCGCGCCGCGGCGATCCAGGTCGACGTGAAGTGCGAGGTCTGCGAGGGCCCCATGGTCGTCAAGCGCTCCCGGCGCGGGGCGTTCCTCGGCTGCGCGGCCTACCCCAAGTGCCGCTCGACCCAGCCGCTCCCCGAGGGGCTCAAGCTGCCCGAGCCGCCCAAGCCCAAGGCCTTCGGCGAGGACTGCGAGCAGTGCGGCAAGCCGCTCGTGGTCCGCGAGGGCCGCCGCGGCCCGTTCGTGTCGTGCTCCGGCTACCCGAAGTGCCGCAACACGCGGAACCTCGACGCCGAGGCGCTCGAGCGGCTCAAGCAGGCGGCCGAGGCCGCGCCCGCGCCGGCCCCGACGACCTGAGCGCGGAGCGCTCCGGCCGAGGCCGCGCGCGAGGGCCGGCAGGGGCGGGCCCTGCGGGTTAGACTCCCCGGAGCATGGTGCTCCAGATCCAGTGCCCGTGCGGGGCGCCCTACACGCTCGCGGACCACCTGGCCGGTCGCACCTTCCAGTGCACGCGCTGCAAGACGCCGCTCCTGATCGGCAAGCCGCCGGCGCCCGGGGGCGCGCCCGCGGCCCCGGGGCCACAGACAGTCGCCGCGGGCCCGGACCTCGTGGCGAGCATGGAGTGGGGCGCCAAGGCCCCCGCCGGCCCGGCCAAGCCTGGCGGCCCGGCCAGGCCGGGGGCGCCCGCGCGGCCGCCCGCCCCCGTGAAGGGCGGGGGTTCGAGCGGGACGGGCGACGCCCCGCTCGCCCTCGCCGACGAGGTCGAGCAGCCCGGCGACGAGGACGCCGTGTGGAACTCGCTCGACGAGGACGAGGCGGACCGCGGCGGCGGTGACGAGGACGAGGACGAGGAGGAGGAGGCCGCGCTCCTGCGCCGCTCCGCGGCCCGCAAGAAGGGCCCGCGCTCCGGGGCCGGACGCACCTCGGGCACGGGCAAGGCCTCGGGCACGGGCAAGACCTCGGGCACGGGGCGGACCTCGGGCAGCGCGCACCGCGCCACCTCGAGCAGGGTCGCGCCGGAGCCCGCGCCTGGCGTGTCCATGCAGTGCCCGGTGTGCGACGAGACGATCGCGCGGATCGCGCCGAGCTGCCCCCGCTGCGGGCTCCGCCTCAAGGCCCCGAGCGCGCTCGAGCGCATGACGGCGGACGGCGCCTGGAAGGGGCCCGTCAAGGGCGTGGCCATGCTGGCCGTCGCCGGCGGCCTCGTGTGGGGAATCGTCACCCTCGTCGGCGGCGAGCGAGGCAAGGCGAAGCCCGTCGCGTCCGGCCCGCAGCGCCCGCGCCCCACGCCGGGGAAGGTCGACCCGCCCGCCGGGCCGACGGCCGCGCCCGGCGGGGAGGCCGACCGCCCGCCGGCCGACGCCACCCCGGCGACGGACCCGCCCCCGGCGAAGGACCCGCCCCCGGCCAAGGACCCGCCCCCGGCGCAGGACCCGCCCCCGGCCAAGGACCCGCCGCGCCGGCCCACGAAGCCCCCCGTCGACGCCCGCGGGCTCGACGGGGAGCGCGTGGTGATCCCTGGGGGGCCGCTCGGCCCGCTGTTCGAGCGCCTGCGCGACGCGGCCCCGGGCGAGCCCGCGGCGTCCGCGATCGCGGCGCTCGCGGGGGCCGAGGGCGCGTCCGACGCGATCGCGGACGCCCGGCGGAGCCTGGACGCGGCCTACCGGCTGCGGCTCCATCGCGCGCGGCTCGGCTGCGGGGACGCGGCCGCGCGCCGCGCGACCGTCGAGGCCTCGCTCGCCGAGGACGCGGGCGCGGCGCTCCTGTTCACGGTCCTCGCGGCGATCGAGCTCGACGCCGACGGCCTGCGCCCCGGCCTCATGGGGCTCGCCTACACGGCCGCGCAGGGGCCGGGCAGGGCGCTCGCCGACGCGCTCCTCGACGGGGCGGCGCCCACGGGCCCGACCGTCCCGGCGCTCCGGGAGCTCCACGCCGCCGGCGATCCGGACGCGCGGCGCGTGCTCGCGCCGCTCCTCGTGCTCGCGGGCGACTGGCGCGGCCTCTTGGAGACGGTCGAGGGCCTCGCCGGCGCGCAGGGCCCCTTGCGCGACCTGTGCCGGAGGGCGCTCTCGGCGCTCGGCCCCGGGCTCCCGCCCGTCGAGGACCCGGCCGCCTGGACGGCCTGGACCGCGCGCTACGAGCCGGTGCGCGAGCTCCTCGCGCGGGCGAGCGAGGGCGACGACGCGCGCGCGCGCCAGGACGCCTGGCGCGCCGCGCTCGGCCGCGCGGCCGAGCTCGCCCCCTACGTGCCCGTGTGGCTGCGGGGCGCGCGCTCGCGCCCGGCCGTCCTCCTCGCGGCGGACCTCGTCGAGCGGGGCGGGGCCGCGGACG
>JANJTH010000462.1 GCA_024711205.1 Planctomycetota bacterium
GCGCGCGGCGGCGCGCCCTCGCGGCCATTGGCCTGGGCGCCGCGGTCGCCGGCGCCTTGGGCCTCCGCGGCCGGCGCGGGCGTCGCCTGCGTGCTGGTCCCCGCCTGCGCGGCGGCAGCCGGCGCCTCCCCGACGACGAACCGCGCCTCGACCGGGCCGAACGCGAGCCGGTCGCCCGGCGCGAGCCGCCGGGTCTCGCCGCTCCTGAGCGCCTCGCCGTTGACGTGCGTCCCCGCGCTCGAGGCCTTCGCCGTGACCGTCCAGGCGCCGTCGTCCGCGGCGCCCTCCTCCGGGGCGAGGATCGCGTGGACGAACGAGATCCCGTGCCCGCGGAGCTGGAGCTGGCAGCGCCGCGACGTGCCGACCTGGAACGCCTCGGGCCCGAGCGCATAGGTCCCGGCCGCGTCGCCCTCGACCTCGAGGAGAAACCCGCTCGCGCTCACCCGCTCCTCCGTCGTCGCGACCGGCCGCCCAGCACGGCACCCCTCCGGGTCAGAGCTGCAGCCACAGCGCCAGCACGTCCCGCACGGCCGCCTGCTCGTCGGGCGCGCCCGCGCCCGCGAGGCCCTCGAGCGCCGCGACGACCTCGACGGGCGACGCGTCCACGAGGAGCACGAGCGCGCGCGCGACCCGCTCCTGCCGCTCGGGCGCCGGGTCGAACGGCCAGCGAAGGCAGCGGGCGAGCCGGCCCGCCCAGGCCAACCGCACGGCGCGCGGCCCCACGAACACCCCGCGCGCGAGCGCGGTCACCACAGCCGCGTTCATGCGGTCGGCCCAGCGCTCCGGCTCGAACCACGTCTCGAGCGCGTCGCCGAGCCGCTCGCGGACCGGGCAGTCCTCGAGCGCCTCGAGCGCGGCCACGAGGTGGTCGACCGCGACGTCGCGCGGCACGTCGCGCGCGAGCCGGCGCAGCAGCGCCGCGCGGACGAGCCCTGCGCGGTCCCGGAGCCCCGCCACGACCGCGGCCCGCGCGTCGAGGTCGACTGGCCCGCGCGCGACCTCGCACGCGCGAGCGGCCTCGGCCGTCCGCTCGGAGGCGCCGGCCTCGACGCACGAGACCGCCCAGCCCCCGTCGCGCGGACGCACGGCGAGGAGGAGCCGCTCGCCAGGGACGAGGCCGAGCCGGTGCCACGGGTTGCTCCCGTCCCTCGCGCGCACCTCCGGGTCCTCGTACCGCTCCCCCGCGAGCGCGAGCGTGTCCGGCAGGGCCGCGAGCGACGACGCCGCGAGCGACCGCTCGACCACGGCGTGCACGACGAAGCCCGCGGCGCCGGCCGGTCGGCCGGCGTCCTCCGCGGAGGCGGTCCGGGCGACGCGCGCGACGCAGAGGGCGACCTCCGCGTCGGCGAGCGCTCCGGCCAGGTCGAAGCCCGGCGTCACGGCGGATCCAGCGGGCAGGGGACCTCGCACCGACGGACGTACGTGCGCGCGCTGCCTTGGTGGTACTCGGGCCGCGCCACGCTCATGCCCATGGCGAGCGGGTCCTGGGGCGGGCAGGGGGTGAGCGGATTCGCGAACACCGTCGTCCCGTCGTCGGCCACCGTGTAGCTGCTCCCGGGGAAGCCGTCCCACACCGCCGGCGTGACGCGCCCCTTGAAGTTGACGCCCCAGGTGCACGTCGCGAGCGCGACGACCGCCCCGGGCGAGGTGCGGCTGAACGCGCAGATCGCGACCCGGAAGTACATCGGGCCCGTGATCCGCTCGAGGTGCATGCCGGTGTGCGGGTGGACCTTGTTGAAGAGGATCGTCGGCGCGTCGAGGAACAGGAAGTGCCGGGTGTCACCCGATTGCTCCATCGTGATGCTGTCGTTGCCCGCGAGGCTGGCCGCCGTGGCGCCGAGCAGGAACATGGACTTCGTGCAGCACATGGGGGTGCTGTCCATGCCCGTGTCGAGGATCGGGAGCCGGACCGTCTGCTCGAGCGTCGTCGCCGCCACCTTGCCCTCGGTGATCCGCCGCGCGTAGTGCCCCATGAGGTCGCTCTTCGTGCAGTTCTGGAGCGGCGCCACGGACACGAGGTCCCGATCCACCTGCCGGCCTCCCGAGAGCCGGACAGACCAGCGCACGGCGAAGGGCGTCTCCTCGCGCGTGAACTCGCCGGACTTGAAGTCGACGCCCTCGCCCTCGACGCTCCCCTGCCGGACGAACGCGCTCGTCGCGGTCACGGCCCCTGGCGTGAGCTCCACCCGCACGAAGCACAGGTGCAGCACGCGCGTCTGCGACTGGACCGTGGCCTCGACCACGAACAGGCCGGGCTGGTCCGTGCCGATCCGGGCGTGGTTCCCCTGCGCCTGGCAGGAAGGCGCCGTGGCGCCCGCGTTCGACGCGTGCGGGACGACCTTCCAGCTCGCGGGGACGTAGCCGCCGCCCTCGCCCGCCGCCTCGACGAGCACGGGCGGCGACCCGCACACGCACACGAGCGGCGGGTTTCTGCCCAGGTCGCGCTCGTCGGTCCCCGCGTCGACGGATTGCTGGCTCGGGCTCGAGCGGGACTCGTTCGTCCCGATCGCGCTTCCCGGCTGCGACGCCTTGAGCCGCTCGATCCGCGCCAGCATGGCGTCGTCTCGCGGGAACAGCGCGATCTTCACCGACACCGTCGTCTGGGCCGGCCCCACCTCCTCGGCCCGCGCGACCTCGCCCTCGACCCAGCGGTCGGCCGAGTAGTAGCCCCAGTCCCGCTTGTTCACCTTGAGGTGCAGCTTCTCGTGCGCGGTCCCGTCGGCCTTCACGAGCGAGACGCCCTTCCAGACGACCTCGCCCTTGGCGTTCGTCTCGACCTTGCCCTTCTTCGTCCCCGGGTCCCACCCGCCGCGGAGCCCCCACAGCTCGACGCTCGCGCCCGCGACGCCCTTCGCCTCGTCCTTGCCGTCGACGACGCGGACCGTGACGTCGACCTTGGGCGAGGTCAGCTCGACCGCGACCTTGCAGACGGCCTCGCCCGTGGGCGTGGGCTTGACCACGACCTCGCCCACGCGGAACGGCGCCTTCGCTGGCCCGAATTGCTCCTTGTTGACCTTGACGATCCACTCCTTCGCGCCGCCGCCCTCGCCGGGGCTCACGGGCAGGTCCTTGAACGTGATCGAGCCGTCGGCGCCGGTGTTCACGCGCCGCGGGTCGGGCTTGCCGTCGACCAGGTAGCCGCCGCGCAGGCCCCACACCTCGACGCTCGCGCCGGGGACGCCCTTCTTGGTCGCCGGGTCCGTGACCTGGACGACGAGCGTCTTCGTGAGGCCCGGCGCGTACTTGAGCGGCCCGACGCCGGCCTGCTTCGTGGTCGTCACTCAGGCCTCCTCGCAGCGGTCGTGCAGGCGGGCGACGAGGTCGCGCGTCGTCGCGTCGACGACGCCGCCCGAGTCCTTGAGCCCGTGGGCGGCCTGGAAGGCGCGCACCTGCTTGGCGAGCCCCTCCTCCTCGGGGTAGCCCAGGTTGTGGAGCTTGCGCGAGGTCCGCTCGGCGTCGCCGCCCTGGTCGAAGTCGAGCCGGAACGTGTTCGTGTGGGCCCCGCCCCAGCGCAGCACGACCCGGTCCGCCAGGTCGGCCGCGGAGAGGAGCGCCCAGCCCTCGCCGTCCGAGGTGCCCTGCGCGAGGTCCTTCCCGTCGCGGTCGCGCACGACGTAGGGGGCCCCGCGCAGCGCGCGGTGCGCCGGGTCGAACAGGCGGACCTTGAGCTTCGGCGGCTGCGGCGGCGGCGGCGGCGGCGCGTTGCCGACCAGCTTGAAGCGGAGCTTGCGGAGCCCCGACGTGCCGAAGCGCGTGAACAGCCGCAGGTGCGCCTCGGCGTCGATCTCCGGGCCGTCGGGGATCGGGACCGAGAGCTGCTTCGCGCCCTCGGCCTGCTTGTTCGCGGCCGGCGTCGCCTCGCCGTCCTTGCACCAGTCGCGCACGACCTCGTTGCTCACGAGCGGGCGCCCGGCCCCGTCGAGGAGCAGGACCTCGAGCCCGTTGCGCGCGTGGTCGCCCTCGAGCTTCCAGCGGAACACGGGGCGCTTGCGCCGCGCGACGAGCGCGCCGTCGCGGCAGACCTGCCCGTCGACCTCGAACCAGAAGTCGACGATCCCCGGCATGGCGTAGTTCTCGCGCAGGCGGAGCGTCGCCTCGGCCTGCGCCTGCCCGCCCGCGACGAGCCGCAGGTCGGCCTCGAAGAACGTGCGGTACTGCGCGTCGCTCGTCCAGTCGGCCGAGCCCACGAGCAGCCCGCCCTCGGCCGTGCAGCGCGCCGTCACGTCCTCCTCGGGGTTGCACTGCATGCTGCCGGCCTTGCGGTTCAGGCACAGGCGGACCTCGGCCGGCTCGGGCCAGGCGACCTTCCACGAGACCGTCGCGTCGGACTTCGGCGTGAGCTGCCCCCACCACCAGTGCTGGAAGTCCTTGTCGTCGAGCTTGGTGAGCTGCTGGAACGACCCCGCCCGCGCGAGCACGGCGTCGGCCGCGCCGAACTGCGAGGTCCCGTACTTCGGGTGGCCGCCCTCCATCTGCCGCACGAGCAGCTCGGGCCGCTTGCCGCCCGGGCGCTGCTTGCCGACCACGCGGAGGTCGAGGATCCCGGCCACGGCCACCTCGGCCGTCGCCTCCTCCGGGCCGGCCCGCGCGACGAGCCGGTAGACGCCGCCGGGCCCCGGCGGGCGCTCGCCGGGCGCGAGCTCGAGCCACGGCTCGCCGCGGAGCGTCGGCTCGGTCACGTCGAGGCCGCCCGGCTCGAGCGTGACCGTCTCGGCGCCGAGCACGAGCCACTCGAGCCGGAGCGCGCGCCCCGGCTCGACCGCGACGCGCGGACCGAGCGTCGCCCGGTCGCCGCCCGCGAGCATGCCCTCGAAGCGCGCGACGCGGAGCCCCGCGCGCAGCACCGTCGGCGCGGCCGTCGCCGCGGGCAGCGCGGGGACGTCGCCCGCCGCGATCAGCCCGGCCGGCGGGACGTCGGGGCCCGCTCGGCGCTCGCGCACGTCGCCGGGCGCGTTCGGCGCGAGCGCGGGCCCGGGCAGGCGCCGGGCCCGCTTCGCCGCGAGCTCGCCCGGCGGCATGGCCGCGAGCCGCTCGGGCATGACCTCGTGGTCGCGCGACACGTTCACGATCGCGACGTGGCCCTTCGGCGGCTGGCCCGACGCGTCGGCCACGCGCACGAAGTCGCACGAGACGGCCTTGTGCCCGGCGTTGCCCGACACGTACCACATGCGGCCGGACTTGGACCCGTCCGTGTCCGACCAGACGACGGTCACGACGTGCCCGTCGGGCGGGCTCAGGAACGTGCGGACCGTGAGCACGTCGCCCGGGCGCGGGCGGTGCTCCTCGCCCGCGAGCCGGCCCTGGAAGAACGACACGGGGCAGCCGTGCCCGACGCCCGGGCCGCCGGGCGCGTAGCCCGTGACGCCCTCGAGCTCCCAGCCGAACCGCGCCAGGCCCTTCTTGAACGCGACCGAGCTCGCGGCCGCGCAGTAGGGGTAGGGCGCGTCCCCGAACGTGTAGCCGCCTATGTCCTCGGAGGTCGCCGCGCCGTTGCCCGGGACGGCGCTCTTGCCCAGGTGCAGCAGGAAGTACTCGACGTTCGCCGGCATGGCGACGCCCGCCGGCCCGTAGTAGCGGTCGACGAAGTGCGCGTAGTAGAAGGCCCCGAGCAGCCGGCTCAGGATCTGCTCGCGCGTCCCCCACGAGCTCGCGGTCGCCGCGGCGACCTGGAACGCCTTCAGCCACGCGGGCAGCCCGCCCTGGACACCGAGCTCGCTGTCGCCGCCGGTCGGCGCGCCGCTCGAACCGTCCGCCGCCTCGAGCGCGCGCGGGTCGACGCCCAGGCCCTGGCAGGCCTGCTCGAGGTAGGCCTGCAGGTCGGGGTTCAGGAACCCGCTCATGTCCTGGCGGTAGGTCCCGCGCCGCTGGTAGTCGCCGCGCAGGAGCTCCTCGAGCGCGCCCGTGCCCTCGGACCACGGCTCGGGGGCCGGGGGCGGCGACGGGGCGTCGCCGCCCGGCTTGCGGTGGACCTCGACCGCGTAGGTCCCGGCCGGGAGCGGCAGGCGCAGCTCGCCCGTCGGGCTCGTCGTGCCCTCGCGCAGGGCCTCCCCGCTCGCGCCGCGGCGCACGACCCAGCGCGCGCCCGCGACCGGCTGCTCGGCGCCCGTGAGCACGCGCGCCCACAGCACGTGCCCGGCGTCGGGTCCCAGGTGCTCGCCGTGGTAGCGGTGCCCGCCGTAGACCGCGGCGAGCGGCGGCGCGAGCTCGGCCGGCGTCGGCGCGTCGGCCTCGGCGAACGCGAGCACGTCGACGCGGTCGCGCTCGACCCCGGCCCAGGCGTGGACCTCGACCTTCGCGGGCGGCCAGGCGCCCCCGCACACGGCCGCGCCCGGCTCGAGCGGGGCCAGGCCCGCGCGCGGGTCGGCGCCGGCCTGCGCGCCGAGCAGCGCGTCGACCCGCCGCTGGTAGACGTCCCACACGGCCTTCCAGTCGTCCTGGGTCGGCCAGATTCCGCTCGACGGCAGCCAGACCCCCCACGCGGCCCGGTAGGCCTTCCGGAACGCCTCGAGCGCCTTCTGCGAGCCGCCGAAGTGGTGCCCGTCGACGCCGCCGGGGTCGCACGGCCAGCCCTCGGCCGCGGCGATCCACGTGAGCGTGCGCTGGAGGTCGTGGACGGTGCGGTGCTTCGTCGCGTGCGCGGCCCAGGCGTCGCGGCCGCGCAGGAAGGCGAGCACGTTCTCGAGCCGGAGCTTCGCCACGGGGTCGCCGCCCGCGCCGTGGTGCGCGGCGGCGACGCGCAGGGGACCGGGCTGCGGGCGGCCTGGCTCGCGCGCGAGGCGCAGGAGCGCGGCCACGCCCGCGAGCGTGGGGCCGTCGTCGCCGGGGACGCCGGCCTGGAGCACGACGCCGTCCCCCTCGGGCACGAACGCGACCGCGAGCGGGAGCTCGAGCACGTGGACGGTCTTCTCCGGCCCCGCGGGCTCGACGACGAGCGGCGTGACCTGGTACTTCCCCTTGCGGTACACGTCGCACTTGGGCGCGTTGCACGCCGGGCTCGCGTGGCAGGCGAGCGCGGGCGCGTCGGCGGGGGCGAAGAACAGCACGTCCACGCGCTCGGTCGCCGTGGGCACGTGCCCGCGCAGGCGCACGCGGTCGGGCGGCCAGGCCCCGCCGCAGCCGACGCCGCAGCCGCCCGCGCGCGTGGCCTCGGCGCGCACGGCCGCGAGCACGTCCGCGGTCCAGCCGAGCCGCGCGAGCAGGTCGGCCTGGTAGCAGTCGAAGAGCGCGCCCCAGTCGTCCGGCCCGAACGGGGCGTCGGCCGGCCCGCCGGCCCCGCGGCCGGCGCGCACGGCGGCGAGGACCTCGCGCGCCGCGTCGTCGTCGGTCGCCGCGTCGGGCCGGCGCGCGGCCCAGGCCAGCGCGCGGCGCCAGGCGTCGGTCGTGTCGGGGGCCGCCGCCTCGACGAACGCCGCCCGCTCACCCCACAGCACGGCGGCCACGGCGCGCGCGCGCGCCGCGGGCAGAGCCGCCGGCGGCGCATGAGGCTGGGCATCCTCGCGGTCGGCCACCGCCTGCCGGACTGGGTGGCCGCCGGCTGTGCCGACACCCTCAAGCGCATGGCGCGCGGACGCGGCCGGAGCGACACCGAGATCAAGACCGAGCGGCGC
>JANJTH010000413.1 GCA_024711205.1 Planctomycetota bacterium
CCGCGAGCGCGACCCGCTGCACCGCGCCGCCGCGCGTGCGCACGGCGACGGCCTCGCCCGGGCCCCCGAGCGCCCAGGCCGCCGCGAGCACCGCCGTGCCGCACGCGAGCGTCTCGCCCTCGACGCCGCGCTCCCAGGTCCGGATCGCCCAGCGCGCGCCGTCGCCGGGCGCCGGGGCCGCGGGCGCGACGAAGCTGACGTTCGCGCCCGCGGGGAACAGGTCGAGCCGCCAGCGGAGCGCGCGCGCGCGCGCGAGCAGGTCGGGGTGCTCGAGGTCCACGGCGGCGCACGGGACGACGAGCTGGGGGTTGCCCACGTCGAGGAGCCACGCCTCGACGTCGCCGCGGAGCCCGGGCACGACGAGGCGCTCGCGCAGGGCGGGCGCGGGCAGCCCCACGTCGACGTGGACCTCGGCGGGCGCGCTCACCGCGCCGGGCGGGAGCGCCCGCACGGCGACCGGAAGCCGCCCGGCGTCCGTCACGAGCGTCACCGCAGCGCGCGGGCGCCCGCCACGCCAGGGCGTCGCCCCCGCCTCGACGGCCCAGGCCACGACGCCGCGCAGCGCGTTCAGGCAGAACGTCCGCGCCCCGTCGGGCTCGTAGTGCGCCACGGACGGGGCCGGCCAGGCGCCCTCGACGACGACGAGCCCGTCGGCGCCGACGCCCAGGCGTCGCGGGCAGAGCGCCCGCGCGAGGGCCCCGGGAGGCCCCGGCGGCGCGCGCCGACCGTCGACGAGCACGAAGTCGTTGCCCGCCGCCTCGACCTTGACGAACTCCACCCGGTCCACGCCGCCCCCGGGGCGGGTCGGGCCGCCCCCTCGCTCTTCGGCCCGCGTGGCCGCACGCCTTGAGCCCGAGGCGGTCCCTCGGCCCGCCCGCGCGAGCGCAGGGGTACACTCGCCGCTGAGCCCCCGGGTCCCGGGGCGCGCCGGAGGGAGGCCCCGTGCCCGACGCAGCCAGCCCCCCGCGCGGGGCGCGCCCGCCGCGCGCGGCGGCGCTCGCCCTCACGCTCGCCGCCGCCGGCGTCGCCTGGGCTCGACCACCCGAGGGGCCGCCCTTCTACGACCGCAAGCGGGGGCTCGAGGCGCAGCAAGAGGCCGCGAAGGCGGCCGCGGAGGAGGCGAAGACCTCGCTCGACGCCGCCCGCCTCGGCGCGCTCCTCGCGGACGACAGCGGGCTCGTGCGTGATCGGACCCTGGCGGCCCTCGTGGCGCGCGCGGGCGAGGAGCACCTGCGCGCGCTCCTGCCGCTCATCGGGCACAAGGACGAGTTCGCGAGCGCCTCCGTGGCCGAGCTGATGGGCGAGCGGCGCTGGGCCCCGGCCCGCGAGGCGCTCGAGCGGACGGGCCTCACGGCGAGGGGGGAGCAGACGGCCCTCGAGTCGGTGTGGGCGCTCGAGGCGCTGGGCGAGGCGGCGTCCGCCGAGGCGCTCGAGCGCGCGTTCGAGCGGCGCAAGGAGCACCGGGTCCGCGGCGACGCGCTGATCGCGCTGGCGCGCGTGGCGCCGGACCGCGCCCGCCGCGCCTGCGACGAGGCCCTGCGCGACGGGAGCCCCCCCGTGCGCCTCGCCGGCCTCGTCGCGCTCCGCGCCGTCGCCCCGGAGGCCGCGGTCACGGCGGCGATCGACGTCGTGACCGCCAGGCCGCTCAAGGGCCCCTGGGAGGCCCGCCTCCTCCTCACCGCGCTCGAGTCGCTCCGCCTGTGGGAGGGCCGCGCCGGCGCGCGGGAGCTCGCCGTCCGCGCGGTCGACGCGCTCATCGAGCGGCTCGCCCGCGAGGAGGGCCTCCCTCGCCACGAGGTCGGGCGCGCGCTCGACGACCTCACGGGCGCCGGCGGGCTCGAGGCCGACCCCGAGGTGTGGCGCGGGTGGTGGGCGGCCCGACGCGAGACGTTCGCCCCCGCGGACCGGCCGCCGCCCGCGCCGGCCCCGGCACGCCGCCCGCGCGGGAAGCAGCCGGCGGAGCCCGAGGGCGAGCCTCCGCCGGCCGAGGCCCCGGCCGGCCGGCCGCGGACCGGCGACGCGGGGGCGACGCGCGTCCGGTTCCACGGGGTGCCGGTGCGCTCGAAGCGCCTGCTCTTCGCGCAGGACATCTCGGGCGGCATGAACAACCCGCTCGACCGCGACGCGCCGGCGCTCTCGAAGCTCGCGTTCTCGAAGGACGAGCTCGTGCGCGTGCTCGAGGCGCTGCCCGACGACGCGCGCACGAACGTCGTGTTCTTCGCGAGCGACGTGACGCGCCACGCCGAGCGGCTCCTGCCGCTCGGCAGGGCGCGCGCGGCGCTCGTCGGGTTCGTGCGCGCGACGGAGACCCCCGACTTCCGCAAGGCCCAGGACCGGCACCGCTCGCGCTCGAACCTCTACGACCCGATCGCCTTCGCGCTCGAGGATCCGGAGGTCGACACGCTGTTCCTGCTCTCCGAGGGGGGGCCGAACGAGGGGCGCTGGGTCGAGCGCGAGCGCTGCCTGCGGCACATCGAACGGCTCAACGTCTACCAGCGGGTGCAGGTCCACTGCCTCCAGGTCACGAACGACCGCGCCGGCGCGGTCTTCCTCCGCCGCCTCACGGAGCTCACGGGCGGCACGTTCCACGACATCGAGGCGCTCAAGGCGAGCCGTCGCTGACCGCGCCCTTCCGCGCCAGGGCCCGCGAGGGCCGGCGCGGCGCCCGGGCGTCAGGCCGACGCGAGCAGGGCGGCGCGGAGCTTCTCGACGGCGGCGCGCGAGGTGAGCCGCGCGAGGACCGCGAGCGAGAAGTCGAGCGCGGTGCCCGGGCCCTGGCTCGTGAGGACGGGGCCGTCCTCGACGACCCGCTCCGGGACGTGCGTGACGTCGGGGCCGAACCGGCGCTCGAGCCCGGGGTAGCAGGTCGCCCGGCGGCCGGCGAGGAAGCCCGCGGGCGCCAGCACGACCGCCGGCGCGGCGCAGATCGCGGCGACGAGCCGCCCCGCATCGAGCTGCCGTGCCACGAGGGCGCGGATGGCGGGGCTCGCGGCGAGCCGCTCGGCCCCACCCATGCCGCCCGGCAGCACGAGCGCGTCCCACGGCCTCGCCGGCTCCAATGCGGCCACCGCCTCGACCGTGGTCTCGGCCTCGAGCACGAGCCCGCGCGCGCTGGTCACGCGCCGGTCGCCGAGGCCGGCGACGACGACCTCGACGCCCCCACGCCGGAGCACGTCGATCGGGGCGACCCCCTCGACCTCCTCGAAGCCTGGCGCGAGCGCGACCAGGGCCGACGGCACGGGTCAGCGCCCGATCGGGACCGCGCCCTGGGGGATCACGCAGTCCGTCGTGTTCAAGGGGATCGGGGCCGCGGAGGTGAAGTGGACGAGGCCGAGGTGGTTCATGCAGAAGTAGCGGTCCCCGGAGGAGCCGGGGCTGATCGGGTTCGCCACCGCGAACCAGAGGAAGAGCGGCGCGGTCGTGCTCGCGCCCATCTGGAACGCGTAGCCGGAGCGAAAGCCCGTGGACAGCGTGGGGTCGATGAGCACCACGCTTGCGAGCTCGTTCAGGTCGGCCGCGTAGTCGAGCTCACCGTCCTTGTCGAGGTCCTGCTCCCGGAAGAAGCCCTGGGCCGAGTGCAGGGCCTTGAACGCGGCGATGGCGCCCGTCTCGTTGGCGTTCTTGCGCGCGCTGACCAGGTTCGGGATCGCGATCACGATGATGACCGACAGCACCAAGATCACGATCATGATCTCGAGCAAAGTGAAACCTCGACGCATCCGTCTCCCCCCGCCCGAGGGGAACATTAGCAATCGGTGGTCCCCAGGGCCATGCCTCGACGGCACGAGCCCTCGGCGCCGCGGGCGGGTGGTGCGACGCTACGGGTCAGTCCGGGTGCCGCTCCGCGTCAACCGGGGCCGCGCCTCACGCGGTCGAGATGGGCGGTCCGTGGGGGTAGACGATCGCCTTGATCCAGTCGTCGGCGGCCGCGGCCTGGCGCGCGATCGCCTGGTCGACACCCTCGAGGCCGACGCGATGGGAGACGAGGGCGTGGACGGGAACCCGACCGGATGCGATCAACTCGAGCGCTTCACGGGTCTCCCGTGCCCCGCACGAGTAGGACGCGGTGAGCGTCAGCTCGTGGAAGTAGAGCCCGTGCAGGGACACCGCGGTCGGGGGCTTGGGCGCGAAGGGCGAGAACAGGACGACGACGCCACGGGGCGCCGCGAGCCCGAGCGCCTGCGCGAGCGCCTCGGACGAGGCCGGGCCCACGAGGACCCGGTCCACGCAGGGAGCGCCCGCGAGGTGCTCGATGGCCTCGGGGAGGCCGGGCTCGCGTGGGTCGAGGGCCCCGTCGAAGCCCCAGGCCGGCGCGCGGGATCGGCGAACGGCCGAGAGGTCGGTGCCGACCACCCGCGCCGCGCCGCGGAGCCGCGCGAGCAGCCCGCACAGCAGGCCCATGGCCCCCATGCCCACGATGAGCACCGAGCTGCCGGGCCGGACGTCGAGGCGGTCGATCGCGCGGACGACGCAGGCGAGCGGCTCGATGAACGTCGCAGCATCGAAGTCCACCGCCGGCGGCAGCACGAGCGTGTCGCGCTCGACGTTGTCGCGCGGGACGCGGAGCCACTGCGCGAAGCCGCCGGGGTGGAGCCGGGAGGAGCGGAACAGGGCGCAGCTCGTGTCGGCCCCCCGCCTGCACGCGGGGCAGTCGCCGCAGGCGACGTGGTGGTGCACGAAGACCCGCTCCCCCTCGCGCACCGCGCACCCGGCCCCGGTCGCGACGACGTACCCGGCCGGCTCGTGGCCGAGCACGCAGGGGACCTTCGTCTCGACGTACCAGCGGCTCGCGTCGCTGCCGCAAAGTCCGCACGCCTCGACCCGGAGGAGCGCGTCGCCGGCCTCGAGCGCCGGCACCTGCGCCTCCTCGACCCGCGTGTCGGTGAACGAGCGCGTGCGCGCCACCTGCATCGTCCCGGGGGCGCTCACCCGGCGTCCCCGGGCAGGATCGCGAGCTTGATGCAGGCGCCGGATGCCATCGCGGCGAACGCGTCCTCGAGCCGCGCCAGGGGCAGGGAGCCCGTGATGAGCGGGGCGAGGTCGAGCCCGCTCGTGAGGAGATCGAGGGCCCGGCGGACGTCGCTCGGCGAGAAGTGGAAGGCGCCCTTGAGGGTCAGGCCGTCGTAATGCATGCGGCGCGCGTCGAGCGGGACCATCGTCCCCGCCGCGCAGCCGCCGTAGAGCAGGACCTCTCCGCCCTTGCGCACCCCGGCCATGGCAGCCGTCCAGGCGTCGGGCCGCCCGACGCACTCGATGACGACGCAGGGTCCGTGGGGGAAGGCCGAACGCATGGCACGCACCGCGTCGTCGCCATGCGCGCCCAGGTCGATCGCCGCGTGGGCGCCCAGGCGGAGCGCCGTCTCGAGGCGCAGCGCGTGGCGCCCCACGACGGCGACGCGCGGGACGCCCCGCCGCGCGAGGAGCGCCGCGAACATGAGGCCGATGGGCCCGGCCCCGAGGATCACCGCGGCCTCGACCCGGTGCAGGTCGAGCCGGTCGACCCCGTTCACGACGCAAGAGAGCGGCTCGAGCAAGGCCGCGACCGCCGGCGCCAGCGCCGCGGGGCGAAGGAACGCGTTGCGACGGGCGATGGGCGCCGGCACGCGGATCCAGTCGGCGAAGGCGCCCCACGCCATCGTCGAGCCGTCGATCCGGTCGCACAGGCTCTCGTCCCCGCGGGCGCAGCTCGGGCATGCCCCGCAGGGCGCGGAGGGGGCCACGACCACCGGGGCGCCGACCCGAAAGGGCGCGCCCTCCCCCGCGGCCAGGACGCGCCCCGTGAACTCGTGTCCGAGCGGGCTCGGCAGGGCGATCTTGGGGTGCCCGCGCCGGAACGTCTTCAGGTCGGTGCCGCAGGTCAGCGCGACCTCGACCCCGACGATGAGCTCGCCGGCTGCGGGGGGAGGGGGCTCGCCCGCCTGGAACTCGAGCTGGCCCGGGGCGACGAGGACGGCTCGGGAAGGCATGCACTCCCTGGCGAGGTGGCGCTGGCCCCCCGGCTTCACGGCCCCGGAGCCTACCAAAAAGGGCAACGCCGCGCGACGTGGAGCCCACGTCGCGCGGCGACCACCGGAGGGCGGGGTCACGCCCTCCAGGGACCCAGGAAACTACTTGCCGACCGGAACGCCGCGGTTCGCGACGGCGATGTCGCAGGTGTTCGCGTCCGGGGTGAACACGCCCGAGCTCGTGAAGTACACGACGCCCGTGTGGTTCGTCCAGAAGTACCGGTCGCCGGTCGTCGTCGGGACCGTGGGGTTCGCCGTGCCCCACCAGAGGAACAGCGCGTTGTCCGTGCTGTTGCTCGGCTCCGCCCGGAAGTTGTAGCCGCTCTTGACGCCCGAGCCCAGGGCCGGATCGATCAGGCCACCGGTCGCGACGCCCGCGAGCTGCTGCAGGTTGCCGTAATCGAGGATGCCGTTCGTGTCCTTGTCGCCCTCACGGTAGAGCGTCTGGGCCGACCCGATCGTCTTGAGCGAGCCGACGGCGCTCGACTCGTTCGCGTTCTTCCGGGCCTGGATCAGGTTCGGGATCGCGATGGCCGCGATGATGGCGATGATCGCAATGACGATCATCAGCTCGATGAGCGTGAAACCCTTCTTCGTCTTCAAGGCAGATGCTCCTTTCAGGACCATGGTCGCGGGGACTACCCGTCACGTGCACCAAAGCAAGCCGGGCACCACTCGTAAGCCTCGGGACAACTTGGAGCCCCACCCCTGGAGCGCCACTTCGCGTCACCCGACTGACCCCACGGGTCAGTGCAACCGGCGCACGTTGTAACCGCTCCGGCCCCTGGCGGCAAGGGTTTCGCTCGACGGGTCGCTCGGTCGGCCGCCCCACCGGGCCCCCCCGGGTTCACTCACGGCCCCTCGACAGGAGCGCCCTGGCCGACCCGAGCCCCGGCCAGCGCCCCGCGAGTTCGGCGGCCGCACGGGTCCGCCCCGACCAGGCCAGGGCCCGGATCCGGGCCCTGGCGACCACGGGGTCCTTCGGCGCGACCAGGTCCTCGGCGAGGCCCCGCGGACCGACGTGGACGAGGAGGATCGGGGCCGGGCCGCCGTCGAGGACGGCCGCGAGCTCGTGCTCGAAGCCCAGGCGCCGGAGCACGTCGAGCAACGAGGTCGCCTCCTCCTGGAGCGCGTCGACGACCACGTGGGTCACCCGCTCCTCGGCGAGGCGCTCGGCCGTGGCAGACGCCCGGAGGGTGGTCGCGCGGATCGCGCCAGGGTCCACGGGCACCCAGGTCGACCTCGACCACATGCCATGCCGCGACGGGTCCCAGAGGCCGACCACGGCGCCACGATCCGTCGACACGACGTCGGTCCCGATCCAGGGTGCGAGGCTCCGGCGGATGGGGTGCCCGGCCGCGAGCAAGCCCGCGTAGGGGCCGGCCAGATGGGGCGCCACGCCCAGCAGGCGCGGGGTGACCGCGTTGGCGGTCAGCGCGTGCCGGGGCGCCGCGCGCACGCGGAGGGCCCCCGCGAGCGCGGCGAGCGCGGCGATGCCGAGGAGCCAGGGACCGACCCGGCGTAGCGTCGACGCCGTGCCTCGATCGCCTCGCGCGCCGACCGCGTGAAGCACCGGGAGGAGGACCCCGCCTGTGAGCGCGGCCAGCCCGAGGGCGAGCCGGCCCGGCCGAGGCGATACGACCTCCAGGGCGTGCGGTCCGACGACGGCGCCCCACGCGGCCATCGCCGCCGCCGACGTCCACCCGCCCCGGTCCCCCGCGTCCTGGCGGTGCCGGCCCACGACCGCCCAGCCGGCGAAGGCCGCGCACACGGGGGCGACGACCAGGAAGTAGCGCAAGGGGCGGACGTCGAGCAGGGCCGCGCCGAGCACGAAGGCGCCGCCCCATCCACCCAGCGCGGCGAGCGCGATCGTGCTTCCGCCCGGGCGGGCCCGCCCCGCGAGCAGGCCGCCGACCCCGAGCGCCGCCAGGGCCGCGGTCACCGGCGCGAGCGCGACCCACCCCGAGCCCGAGGCGCCGGCGCGCGGAGAGCCGACCCGCGCCAGGCGCTCGAGCAGGTCGACCGGGCCGTCGATCCGTCCCGAGTAGCGGCGCAGGCGGTCGAGGTTGTCGGACACGACGCGCCCCGGGTCGAGGTCGAGCACGAGCAGCAGCGCTGCGACGAGGGCGAGGACGCCCGCGGCCAGCGCCGCCGGGCCGAGCGCGCGACGCCCGCGGGAGCGGGCGAGCGCGAGCTCGCCCGCGAGGAGCCCCGCGAGGAGACCCGCGGCCGGCGGCCGCACGGCGAGAGGGACCGCCGCCGCGAGGGCCCAGCCGAGCGCGCGCAGGCGCCAGGCGCCGGGGGCGGGGGACCGCGCGCCCCTCCACCAGGCGGCGGCCGCAACGACGAGGGCGAGCGTCGCCGGCCCGTAGACCAACGTCGAGCGGGAGAGCGCGACGTGGAGCGGGTCCACGGCGAGGAGGGCCGCGGCGGCGAGCCCGGCGCGCCGCCCGAGCATGGACGCGACGAGGCGCGCCGTGAGCGCGACCACGGTGACGCCGACCACGGCCCCGAGCGCGTGCGCGCTGCGCGGGCCGGCCCCGAACGCCTCGAACCAGAGGCGGGCGATCGAGGTCCAGACCGGCGGCGCATAGCCGGTGATCACCTCGACCGGCACCCCGTCCGCGGCGCAGACCGCGGCGTGGACGTACCACCAGGCGTCGAGGAGGGGAGCCGCCGAGTCCTCGGCCCAGGCCGGCACGTCCGCCCCGAGCGCCACGAGGCGGAGCGCGGCCGCGACCGCCAGCACGACCGCGAGCCCGCCCTGCCACGCCCGGTCGTCGAGCCCGGCCCCGCCTCCCGGGGGCCCCCCGCGGCGAGCCAGGGCCTGGTCGGCCGCGTCCGCGCCGTTCACGAGCTCACCGGGCCCCGCGCCCGTGGAGGACCGCCCAGGGCGTGCGCAGGAGGAGCCACAGGTCGAAGAGCAGCGTGCGCCGGCGGATGTAGAGCACGTCGAGCCGGACGCGCTCGTCCATGTCGGTCGAGGCGCGCGCGACGACCTGCTGGAGCCCGGTGAGCCCGGGCTTCGCCTTGAGCCGCCGGCGGTGGTGGGCGTCGTAGCGGGCGACGACGGCCTCCTCCTCGGGGCGCGGGCCGACGAGGCTCATGTCGCCGCGGACGACGTTCCAGAGCTGGGGCAGCTCGTCGAGGCTCCAGCGGCGGAGCGCGCGGCCGACCGGGGTCACGCGCGGGTCGTCCTCGAGCTTGAAGACCGGCGCCGCGAGGCCGTCGAGGTCGACGAGCTCGCGCAGGCGGGCCGCCGCGTCGGGGACCATGGTCCGGAGCTTCCACATGCGGAACCTGCGTCCGCCCTCGCCCACGCGGATCTGGGAGAAGAACGCGGGCGCGCCGGGGCTCGTCCAGCGGACGAGCAGCGCCAGGGCGCCGATCAGGGGCGCCGCGACGAGGAGGAGCGCCGCGCCGACGACGAGGTCGAGGGCCCGCTTCACGATCCGCGACCCGAGCTCGACGCGGTGCTCGCGTACGGCGACGAACGGGACGCCGTGGAGCTCGGTCAGGTCGTCGGGCACGACGAACAGGTCGTAGAGCGCCGGCACGACGCGCACCTCGAGCCCGAGCCGCTCGCAGCGCTCGAGCAGCTCGAGCAGCTCGAGCCGGGCCAGCGTATCGCTCACGAGCACCTCGCGCGCGCGCACCGCGGCCGCGGTCGCCTCGAGCGCGGCGACGTCCCCGCGCCAGGGCGGCGGCCCGGCCCGCGCGCCCTCGGGCGGGGGCGGCCCGCTCGTGAGGACGCCCACGAGCCCGAGCCCGTAGCGCTCGTGCCGCCCGAGCCGGTCCACGAGGTCGCGCGCGGCCGGCCAGGTCCCCACGACGAGCGCCGGCACGAGCCCCTCGCCCCGGGCCCAGCGGCGGCGCCGGCCGGCGAGCACGAGGAGCCGTGGCACGGGCAGGAGGGCGCACGCCCCGGCCCAGCCCAGGACGCACACCGCGCGCGAGTAGCTGAAGTCGCGGTAGAAGAACGTCGCCCCGAGCACGACGAGCGAGGCGAACGTCGCGGCGCGCCAGGTGCCCTCGACGACGTCGTAGCCGCGCGCGTCGAGCCGGTCGTGGAGGCGGCGCGCGCGGAGCACGAGCAGGAACACCGCGAGCACGGGCGGGAGCGCCTCGACGTAGCGCGCGGGCGGCGGCTCGTCCGGGGTCAGCTCCGCCAGCCCGAGCCCGAACCGGAGCCACCAGGCGAGGGCGAACGCCGCGGCGACGAGCAGGAGGTCGCCCGCCGCGAGCGCGAGCGCCTCGAGGCGCGTCGTGCGGATCACGTCGCGTCCGCCGGAGCGCGGGCGCGGCCGACCTTGGCGTCGGCCGCGTCGCCGCGCCGCGCGGGGTCCTGGTGCTCCGGCGGCCCGGCGCCCGGCGCGAGGACGCCGCCGCCGAGCGCCTCGGCGAGGAGGCCCGCCGCGAGCCCCCAGGCCAGCGCGGTCGCGCGCGCGAGGACGAGCGCGGGCGCGACGAGGGTCACGGGCGGGTCGCGCCGGAGGCAGCGGAGGACGAGCGGGCCCCCGAGCCCGAGCAGCGCGGCGAGCGGCGCGAGGGCGACCGCCGGCGCGGCCCACCAGGGCGCCCCGACCGCC
>JANJTH010000491.1 GCA_024711205.1 Planctomycetota bacterium
GGGTTCGTCACGTGCTCGAACAGGACCACGTAGCCGCGCCCGCCCGGCAGCGTGACCTCGAACACGAGGTCGAGGTGCCCCTGGTCGAGGCCCCGCTCGACCACGTTCGTCGCGCCCTGGTCGAGCCGAGCCCCCGTGAGCCGCCCCGCGAGCTCCGGCGGCAGGATCGCCCGGAGGAACCCGAGCGCCTCCTCCGGCCGCCCCAGGATCCCCTTGATCAGCGCGTCGTGCGGCGTCGGCGTCGGCCTGGACTCGGCGGCGCCGCCCTGGGCGAAGTCCCCAGGCGCGTCCCCTCCAGGCGCCGCCCCGGGGTGCGCCGCTTGCGGGCTCGGCTCGCGGCGTGTCGACGCGGGCGCCTCGTCGTCGGGCTCGGGTTCGGACATGGCGGCCTCCTGCGCGTCGCGCGGGGAAGCCTACCGCCGAGCACCGACAGGCGAGTTCGTGCTCCGTTCGCTACCGCCGAGGCCCTGGACGACGCGAGCGCCAGGCCGAACCGGGTCGCACCGCGGGGCGACGACGTGCAGGCCTTCGGCGCTCCGCGCGACGGCGGGCGGCGCTCGCGCAGGGACCGCGCAGGCCGGACACGGGACGTGGGCAGCTCCGCCTGGAGGCGCGACCCGGCGCCCGGCCGCGGGCGGGACGCGCCCGCGGGCCCGACCCCGGCCTTGTTTTGGCGGCGCCGTCGGTTACAACCTACGCCTTCGCTGGCCGGCCGCGTCGTGCGGCTGGCCCTCGGAACCTGGCAGACACGACCGGGCGCCGTCCGCACCGAGCAGGGGCGGGCGCCGGCGCCTCCGACACCGACCCCTGCAGAGACCGTGCACATGGCCGTCAACGAGACCGTGAAGAAGTTCGACCTCGACCCCGCCGAGCTGGCGCAGATGATCGCCGACACGCTCGGGCCCGAGGGCGACAAGCGCCTCGAGAGCCTCTACGAGAGCTCCGTGCAGGACCTCAAGCCGGACAAGATCGTCACCGGCCGCGTCCTCAACATCGTCGGCGACGACGTGATCGTCGACATCGGCTACAAGTCCGAGGGCGTCATCCCGATCGACCAGTGGAAGAGCCGCGAGGAGGTCGACATCGGCGACGAGGTCGACGTCCTGCTCGAGGCCGTCGAGGACGAGACCGGCCTCGTCATGCTGTCGAAGCGCCGCGCCGACCGCCAGAAGGGCTGGGAGCGCGTCATCCAGCAGCACGCCAAGGGCGACACGGTCAAGGGCAAGGTGATCCGCAAGATCAAGGGCGGGCTCCTGATCGACATCGGCGTCCCCGTGTTCCTGCCGGCCAGCCAGATCGACATCCGCCGCGTCGCGGACGTCGGCGAGTGGATCGGCAAGGACATCGAGTGCAAGATCATCAAGATCGTGCCCGAGCGCATGAACATCGTCGTGTCGCGCCGCAAGCTCCTCGAGGAGGAGCGCGAGACGAAGAAGAAGGAGCTCCTCGACAAGCTGTTCGAGGGGGCCGAGGTCGCCGGCGTGGTCAAGAACCTCGCCGACTTCGGCGCCTTCATCGACCTGGGCGGGATCGACGGCCTCTGCCACATCACCGACATGTCGTGGGGCCGCGTCAACCACCCGTCCGAGGTCCTCAAGATCAACGACGAGGTGCGCGTCCGCGTGCTCAAGATCGACCCGACCAGCGAGCGGATCTCGCTCGGGATCAAGCAGCTCAGCGAGTCGCCCTGGACGAACATCCAGGCCAAGTACCCGGTGGGCGCGAAGTTCACGGGCACGGTCGTCAACGTGCTCAGCTACGGCGCGTTCGTGAAGCTCGAGGAGGGGGTCGAGGGCCTCGTCCACGTGAGCGAGATGTCCTGGACGAAGCGGATCAACCACCCGTCCGACGTCGTGCAGATCGGGGACAAGGTCGAGGTCGTGATCCTCGACGTGAACCCGCAGAAGCAGGAGATCTCGCTCGGCATGAAGCAGATCGAGGTCAACCCCTGGTCGCTCGTCGAGGACAAGTACCCCCCGGGCAAGGAGGTCGAGGGCGTCGTCCGCAACCTCACGAACTACGGCGCCTTCGTCGAGCTCGAGGAGGGGATCGACGGCCTGCTCCACCTCTCGGACATCTCGTGGACGAAGAACATCCGCCACCCGAGCGAGGTCCTCGAGAAGGGGAACACCGTCAAGGCGGTCGTGATCGCGGTCGACCAGGAGAAGAAGCGGATCGCCCTCGGCATGAAGCAGCTCGAGGAGGACCCGTGGGAGCGGATCATCCCGAACAAGTACTCGGTCGGCGAGGTCGTGAAGGGGATCGTGACGAAGGTCACGAACTTCGGCGTGTTCGTCGAGCTCGAGGAGGGCCTCGAGGGCCTGCTGCACATCTCGGAGCTCGCCGACCGCAAGGTCGAGAACGCGATGAGCGTCGTGCAGCCGGGTGACCGCGCCTACGTCAAGGTGATCAAGGTCGACACGGACGACCGCAAGATCGGCCTGTCGCTCCGCCGCGCGATCGAGGAGGGCCACCCGGCCCCCGAGCGCGGCGAGCTCCCGCTGGGCCACCCGGCCCGCGCCGACACCCCGCCGCCCCCGAGCGACGAGTAGTCGGTCGACCCCGCGACGTCGGGGTCACCGCGCGCGGCGACGCGCGCGTTTCGGCAAGCCGCGGCGCCGCACGCCCTCCGGGGCGCGCGGCGCCGCGCGCGTTTCGGCGGGCCGGGGTCCGGCG
>JANJTH010000493.1 GCA_024711205.1 Planctomycetota bacterium
CGCGCCGCCCGCGGCGCCGCCCGCGCCCCACGGCCCGCAGGCCCGGCGCTCCGAGAGCACGGCCGCCTCGAGCGGCGCGCGGGCCTCGAGCGCGCGCACGAGCCCGTCGCCGCCCGACCACACGCCCCGCCCGCCCGAGCCGCGCCGCAGGCCGAACCGCGTCACGACGACCGGGCAGCGCCGCTCGAGGACCTCGACGTCGGTGATCCGCGTGTTCGTCATGTGCGTGTGCACGCCGGAGGCCCCGTCGAACCCGGGCCCCGCGCCCGCGCCGCCGCCGATCGTCTCGTAGTAGCCGAACGTCGCGTCGCCGAACGTCACGTTGTTCATCGTCCCCTGCGAGGCCGCGGCGACGCCGAGCGCGCCCAGGAGCACGTCGACGAGCCGCTGGCTCGTCTCGACGTTGCCGCCGACCACCGCGTCGGGCGGCTCGGGCGCGAGGAGCGAGCCGGGCGGGATCACGACCTCGAGCGGGCGCAGGCAGCCCTCGTTGAGCGGCACGGGCCGGCCGACGAGCGTGCGGAAGGCGTAGAGGACGCAGGCGAGCACGACCGCGCGCGGCGCGTTCAGGTTGCCCGGGAGCCGCGCGTCCGTCCCCGTGAAGTCGAGCCGGGCCCGGTCGCCCGCGACCTCGAGCGTGAGGCGGATGCGCGCCCCGTCGTCGAGCCAGTCCTCGAACGCGCGCGTCCCCCGCGGCAGGCCCGCGATCGCCTCGCGCATGGCGGCCTCGGCGTCGTCGAGCACGTGGCCCATGTAGGCGGCGACGGCGTCCGCCCCCAGCTCGGCGCACAGGCCCTCGAGCAGGCGGACCCCGCAGGCGTTCGCGGCGACCTGGGCCTCGAGGTCGGCCAGCCGCTCCTCCGGCCCGCGCACGGGCCAGGGCCCGGCCGCGAACAGCGCGCGGACCTCGTCCTGGCGCAAGGCGCCCTCGCGCACGAGGAGCACGTCGTGGAGCCGCACCCCCTCCTCGTCGATCCGGCGCGAGAAGGGCGGCATGGACCCGGGCGCGACCCCGCCCACGTCGGCGTGGTGCCCGCGGCAGGCGACCCAGAACCGCCGGCGCCCGCCCGCGAACACGGGCGAGATCACGGTCACGTCGGGCAGGTGCGAGCCGCCCTGGTAGGGGTCGTTCGTCGCGTAGGCGTCGCCCGGGCGCACGTCGTCGCCGCGCGCGCGCGCGACGGCGCGCACGCTCTCGCCCATGGCGCCCAGGTGCACGGGCACGTGCGGGGCGTTCGCGACCAGCCGGCCCTCGCCGTCGAAGAGCGCGCACGAGAAGTCGAGCCGCTCCTTCATGTTCACCGACAGGCTCACGCGCTCGAGCGTGCGGCCCATCTGCTCGGCGATCGACATGAAGCGGTTCGCGAGCACCTCGAGCACGACGGGGTCGGGCGGTCCCTCGGCGCGCACGCGCTCGGCCGGGCGCGCCGGCCGCCCGTCCGGCCCGGCGTCGCCGTCCAGGCGGGTCGAGGCGTCGAGGTCTCCCGCCCCTCCCGTTCCCGTCCCCGTTCCCGCGGTCGGGCAGGGACCTCGCCCTCCTGCCGCTGCGGAGGCGTCGGCGCTGGCTCCCTGCCCACCCACCGCTGACGGCCCGCCCGCGCGCTCGAGCACGAGCAGCCCTCGCGCGTCGCGCGTCGCGCGCCAGCCCGGGTCGACCACGACGGTCGAGACCTCCTCGACGATCAGGGCGGGGCCCTCGACCGCGACCCCGGGCGGCAGGTCGCGGCGCGCGAAGACCGGGGCGTCCCGGCGCTCGACGCGGCGCCGGCCGTCGGGGCCCACGACGTCGACGCCGAGCGAGACCCGCGCCGCCGGGGTCGGCGCGGCGCCCCCGGGCGCGCCCGCCGCCCAGGTCGCGACGTCGATCGCCTCCGGATGCCCGCGGGCGAGCGCGCGCGCCGCGACGACCTCGACGGGGCGCCCCGGGCGGTCGAACCCGAACAGCGCGCGGTGCCGCGCGGCGAAGGCCGGGCGCGGGTCCTCGCCCGGCGCGACGGGCACGTGGACGGCGGCGTCCGTGCCGGCGTGGCGCAGGTCGAGCCCGCGCTGGACCTCCACGCGCGCGGCGGGGACCCCCTGCGCCTCGACGGCCGCGCGCGCCTCGGCCTCGAGCGCGGCGAGCGTCGCCTCGAGCCCGTCGGGGCCCGCGTCCGCGCGCGCGTCCTCGAGCGGCCGGAGCACGGCCCGGCCGGCCGCGTGGACGACCGGGGCCAGGCCGATCCCCCAGGCCGAGAGCACCCCGCCGAGCGGGTGGAGGAGCACGGTCCCGACCCCGAGCAGGTCGGCGAGCGCGCAGGCGTGCTGGGCGCCGGCGCCCCCGAAGCAGCACAGGGCGTAGTCGGCCGGGTCGAGCCCGCGCGCGACCGAGAGCTCGCGGATCGCGCGGGCCATCGCGTCGTTGGCGATCCGCACGAAGCCCGCGGCGAGCTCGTCGGCCCCGAGGTCCGCGCCCGTGGCGGCCGCGACCTCCGCCGCGAGCGCGTCGAGCGCCGCCCGCGCCGCCTCGGCGTCGAGCGGCCCCGCGCCGTCGGGCCCGAACGCGCGCGGGAAGAACGCGGGCTGGACGCGGCCGAGCGCGGCGTTCGCGTCGGTCACGGCGAGCTGGCCCCCCGCGCGCCCGTAGCAGACGGGCCCCGGGACCGCGCCCGCGCTCTCGGGCCCCACGGCGAGCCGGCGCCCGTCGAAGCGCAGGAGCGAGCCGCCGCCGGCCGCGATCGTGTGCACGTCGAGCGTGGGCGCCTGCAGGCGCACGCCCGCGACCCGCCGCTCGAACAGGAGCTCGGGCGGCGCGCCCAGGTCGACCCGGCACACGTCCGTGGAGGTCCCCCCCATGTCGAAGCCGAGGACGCCCCGCAGCCCCCTCGCTGCGAGGTCGGCCTCCTCCGCGAGCCGCGCGCACGCGACGACCCCGCCCGCGGGGCCCGAGAGGACGGCGTCCTTCCCCGAGACGACGTGGGCGAGCGCGAGCCCGCCGGCCGAGGTCATGACGCGCAGGCGGGGCCCCGGGCCCGCGCCCCCGGCCTCGCCGGCGGCGCAGGCGCCCGCGAGCTGGCCCGCGAGGCGGGCGACGTAGCGGCGCAGGACCGGGGTCAGGTAGGCGTCGGCGACCGTCGTGTCGCCGCGGGCCACGAGCTTCACCTCGCGGGCGACCTCGTGGCTCGCGACGACGTGCGCGAACCCGACCGCCCGGGCGAGCGCGGCGACCGCGGCCTCGTGGGCGGGGTGGGCGTAGGCGTGCGCGAACGCGACCGCGACCGCCTCGACGCCGTCGCGCCGCCAGCCCTCGAGCACGGCGCGCACGGCGCCGGGGTCGGGCGCGGCCCGGACCTCGCCGCAGGCGAGCACGCGCTCGGCGACGCCGTGCACGCGCGCGGCGAGCGGGGCCGGGCGGACGATCGCGAGCGCGAACAGGTCGGGCCGGTCCTGCGTGCCGACCTCGAGCGCGTCCTCGAGGCCCGCGGTCACGAGCAGGCCGACCCGCGCGCCGCGCCGCTCGAGGAGCGCGTTCGTGGCGACCGTCGTGCCGACGCGCACCTCCTCGACGCCGGCGCCCGGGTCGGCCCCGGCGAGCAGGTCGCGCACGGCGCGCACGGCGGGGTCCTCGGGCTCGCGCGGGTCCTCCGAGAGGAGCTTGCGCACGTGGAGCCGCCCCGCGGGGTCGCGCGCGACCACGTCGGTGAAGGTGCCCCCGCGGTCGATCCACACCCGCCAGCCGCCGCCGAGCCCTGCCACCCCGACCTCCCCGCCGCGCGGCCCGGGATTGTCGCGACGGCGCGCGCGCGCGCGAGGGCGCCCGCGTGGGGTCCGCCTCCCGCCGGGCCCGCCCCTCCCCGGGCTCACCCGGGGCGGCGGCCGACCGGCGCGACGCCCTCGGGTCGGGTCGGGTCGCTCGCGCGCGCGGGCCCGGCCCGAGGCTCGCCCCCGTCGGTCGGGCGAGGTCCGGAAACGACGCGGCGCGCGCGGGGTCTCCGCGCGCGCCGTGTCCCGTCCCTCGCGCCGTGCCCCGCGGGGGCGCCGGCGGTCGCTCAGCGCAGCGGGCGCACCGCGTCGGCGCCGAGCGGCATGTCGATCACGATCCGCTCCTCGCCGGTGATCGGGTCGGTGTCGCGCGGCAGGCGCGTCACGCGGACCTGGTTGCCGGCCGAGCGCGTCGACATGCCGGGCACGTTGATCCGCGGGCTCGACCCGATCGTGCCCCCGCCCGCCTGACCGCTCGCGAGCGGCGCCCGCGAGTTGCCGAGGATCAGGTCGTTGAGCCGCGGGTCGGCGACGACCGGCGCGACGCCGGCCCGCCCGAACGCGCTCGCCTCGATCGAGGCGCGCGTCGCGGCGTCCGCGTAGGGGCGGTTCGCGGGGTTCTCGGCCATGGCCAGCGTGTCGGAGCGGAGCTTGAGCTCGTTCGCCCGGTTCTCGGCCAGCTTCTTGAGCCCGTCGCTCACGCCCTCGAACGCCTTGAGGAGGAGCTTCTGCCACCAGGACATGTCCTCCTCGCCGGCCGGCGCGCCGCCGGTCCGCGCGAGGTCGGTGGGCCCGCCGAAGTCGCCGGCGCCGGGGCCGGTCACCGGCCCGATCGGCTGCCCGCGGGTCAGGTCGGTGGCGTCGCCGAGCCCCGGCCCGTCGGTCCGCCCCAGGTCCCGCGCCCCGCCCGTGCCGGGGCCGTCGGTCCGGCCGACGCCCGCGTCCGGCTGGCCGCCGCGCTGGAGGTCGGTCCCGGTCGGGTCCTCGATCGTCCGCGCCACGCGCTCGATCTCGCCGCTCGCGCCGGCGACGGACTCGAACTCGCGCCGGGCGGCGTCGAGGTCGCGCTCGGACCGGGCCAGCTCCTCCTCGAGGGCCCGGCGGGCCGCGTCGGGGTCCGTGCGCTCGAGGTCGGCGATCCGCTCCAGCGTCCGGCCGGCGTCCTCGGCCCGGCCGCCGACCTGCTGCTGGACGGCGCGGTCGATCCGCTCCTTGTCGGCGTCGGAGATCGGCGGGACCGGCGTCACGTCGGGCGGGGCGACCTCGTCGAGCGGGCGCTCGCCCGCGCCGTCGACCGACGTCCGCCCGAGCGGGTCGAGCAGGTCGGCGTCCTCACCGCCCGTGCGCGCCTGCTGCTGGGTCGTGCCCTGCGCCCCACGCGCGGCCGGGTCGAGCGCCCGGCCCGAGCCCTGCGCGTCGGTGCCCACGGGCCCCGTCGTCTGCCCGACCGGGAGGCGCGGGTCGCGGCCGGTGTTCGTCCCCGGGGCGACGCCGGTCTGCTGGCCCGTCCCGGCCTGGCCGTTCTGCTGGCCCGTCGCGGGCTGGCCCGCCTGCTGACCCGTCACGGGCTGGTTCCCGAGCCCCAGCGGGTCGAGCAGGTCGTCGTCGCCGGTCACCGGCGAGCCGCCCTGGTTCTGCCCGGTCGACCCGGAGTTGCCGCCCTGGTTCGTCTGCGGGCGCGCCGGGCCCTCGTCCGCCCGCGTGGGAGGCGAGGCGAAGGCGCACACCAGGGCCAGGAGGAGGCAGGCACCGCGAAGCTTCATCGTCGTCTCCAGTTCCTGAGAGCACCGACCGTCATTGCAACCAAGGTACCATCGCCGAGGCCACGACGCACGCGCGCAAGTCCTTTGTTCCCCGTTTCGTGTCCAGGAAGCGTCACCCCGACCGCTCCGAACCGGTTGCCCTACCTGAAACGCAACGCCGAGATCGGGAGGGATTTGCGTGCCGGGGGCGCCCCGGTCGTCGGCGGGTGCCCTGGAGTGGACCCCGAACGAGGCGGGCGGTAGGCTCTCGCCCGCGCGCAGAGGAGCCTCCCCGTGTCCCCCACCCACTTCGTGGCCTCCGTCACCCTGGCGCTCGGCTGCACCGGCTGCCTCGGGACGCGGACCGAGCAGATCGTCGTCCGCCGCCCCCCGAGCCTCCTCGAGGGCCCGCGCAGGGACCGGCCCCCCACGGTCGAGGAGCTCGACCAGGAGGCGATCGACGCCCGCCGCGCGGCCGAGGTCCCGACCGACGTCGTCGCGCGGACGACGCACTTCGCGCGGACCGAGGCCGTCGTGCGCGCGACGCTCGACACGATCGCCCCCGACCCGTGGGAGGCCGAGGAGGCCGACCGCGTGCGCTACCTGCGCCGGCGCTGGTCCGACGTGACCCGGCCCTGGCAGCCGGGCGCCGAGGGCGAAGGGGCCGACGCGGGCGAGGCCGACGCCGAGTAGTCCGCGCCGCCAGCGGTCGGCGCCGACCGGCCGGGGGACTACTCCGGCGCGGCGACGTCGCGCGAGGCCGTGAAGTCGCGCGACGCGAGCCCGTGCTTGCGGAGCATCTTGTGGAAGCTCGAGCGGACGAGGCCCGCCTCGTTGGCCGCGTGCGTCACGTTGCCGCCGTTGCGCGCGAGCATCACCTTGAGGTACTCGCGCACGAACGCGTCCTTGGCCTGCTCGTAGGGGACCTCGAACAGCCGGCTCGGGCCGGCGGGCTGCGCCCCGCGGTCGAGGTTCAGGTGCTCGACGCCGATCGTGTCGCCGTCGAGCAGGAGCGCCGTCTTCTCGAGCGTGTTCTGGAGCTGCCGGATGTTGCCCGGCCAGTCCTGGGCCAGGATCGCCCGCAGCGCGTCGTGGTCGATCCGGATCGGCCGCCCGTCGGGGGTGCGCAGCTCCTCGAGCAGCCGCTGCACGATGAGCGGGATGTCCTCCTTGCGGTCGCGCAGGGGCGGGAGCTGGATCAGGACGACGTTGAGCCGGTAGAAGAGGTCCTGCCGGAACGTCCCGTCGCGGACGAGCCCGCCCAGGTCGCGGTTCGCGGCCGCGACGACGCGCACGTCGACGTGGACCACGTCCTTGCCGCCGACGCGCCGGACCTCGCCCTCCTGCAGGACGCGCAGCAGCTCGCGCTGCATGCCCGCGCTCATGTCCTGGACCTCGTCGAGGAAGATCGTGCCGCCGTGCGCCTGCTCGAACAGGCCCGCCTTGTCGCGGTCGGCCCCGGTGAACGCGCCGCGCACGTGGCCGAACAGCTCGCTCTCGAGCAGGCTCTCGGTGAGCGCCGAGCAGTTCACGGTCACGAACGGCCCCGCCTTGCGCGGGCCGTTCAGGTGCAGCGCGCGCGCGACGAGCTCCTTGCCCGTCCCGGTCTCGCCCTGGATCAGGACCGGGACGTCCGCGTGGGTCACGCGGTCGAGCACCGCGAACACGCGCTGCATGGCCTCGGACTTGCCGACGATCCGGTCGTAGGTGTAGCGGGTCTGGAGCTGCGTGAGGTTCCGCTCGAGGTGGGCGAGCTCGCTCGCCTGGGCCTGGACCTTGAGCGAGAGCTGGGCCGTGAGCGCCTCGAGCGCCTCCTTCTGCTCGACGTTCTCCTGGTAGAGCCGGGCCGCGTCGATCGCGTTGCCGAGCTGGCGCGCGAGCGCCTGCATGAACACGAGGTCGCTCTCCTCCACGAGCGGGCGCGGCCCGCGCGCGTCGAAGTACATCGCCCCGATCCGCGCCCCGCGCACGCGCAGCGGGAGCCCGATCGCGAGGCCCAGGCCGTGCGCGCGGCAGGCCTCGACGAGCTCGGGCTCGTCGTCGTCGTCGCGCCCGAGGAACGAGACCGGCGCCCCGCCGTGCCCCACGCGGTCGATCACGGCGACGCACGGGTCCTCGACCTCGACCGGGCGCCCCTGCGCGTCGAGGGCGACCTCGGGGAGGAGCTCGCCCTCGCGCTCGAGGTAGAGCACGCCGCGGTCGGCCTGGCAGAGCTGGACCATCATGTCGACGAGCGTGCCGAGCACCTTGCGCCGCTCGAGGAGCGACCCGACCACGACGATCGTGTCGAGGAGCAGGAGCACGTTGCGCTGGTCGCGGGCCCGGTTGCCGGTCAGGATCCCCACGAGCGCGTCGCCGCGCGCCGCGTGCCGCGGGATCCGCTTGTGCCAGGTGACGGTCCGGTCGCCCCCCTGGAGCTTCGCGAGCCCGAGCGCCTGGTCGGCCTTGCGCAGGAGCTCGGCCGGCCCGGCGGCGTGGGCGGGGAACGCGGCGACGCCGCACGAGGCGGTGAGCGCGGGGTCCTGCCCGAGCGCGGCGAGCGCGCGCCGCAGGCGCTCCGCCCCCGCGTGGCCCCCGTCGGCGTCGGTCCCCGGGAGGAGGACCGCGAACGCGTCGCCGCCGTGGCGGAACGCGTGGTCGCCCGCGCGCAGCTCGGCCGCAAGCAGGCGCCCGGCGCGCGCGAGCAGCCGGTCGGCCCGCGCCCGCCCGTGGGCCTGGTTGACCTGCCCGAGCCCGTCGATGTCGAGCATGACGAGCGCGAGCGGGCCCGCGGTCCGGGCCGCCAGCACGAGCTCGACCTGGAGCTGATGGTCGAGCTCGTCGCGGCGCAGGAGCCCGGTCAGCTCGTCGCGCGTCGCGAGCGCCGCGCGCCGCGCGCCCACGAGCGCGTCGCCCGCGTGCGCCGCCAGCGCCTCGAGCGCCGCGCGCCCCGCCCGCCCCGCCTCCGCGCGGGCCGCCCCCCGCGGGCCCGCGTGGCGCCGGGCGCCGCGCGGGCGCTCGCCCGGCGCGAGCGGCCCGCGCCGGCGCTCGCGGTCGGTGGGCGCGCCGTCGCGCACGCGCAGCCGCAGCGCC